>JAISQK010000318.1 GCA_031274255.1 Planctomycetaceae bacterium
CATTTGGAATTAAAGCTATAAGTTATTGCCAACAGTGAACTTACTTCAAAAGTGGAGGATAACGGGCTTGAACCGATGACCTTTTGGCTGCCAGCCAAACGCTCTCCCAACTGAGCTAATCCCCCAAACCAATTGTGCTGAAAGTATAGAACGAATTGTTACTTTGTCAATAACGCTTGACCGCCTTTCCAAAAATTTCTCATTTAATAGCAAGTTACACAATAAAACAAAATGTATTAAATAATAGACGCAGTAAAATATCTGAATTTTGCAATTTTTGTTGACAAAACAACGGGTTAGCGATTATAATTGAAAAGATAGTTGCGTCTGTCGATTTTGCAGATTTCTGTTTGATTTTATGTATTGAGAAAGCCGCCGTATGACATCTTTTTCCGGATTTTGCCGTGCCGTTTCCTTTTTGTTGATGGTTTACTGTCTTTTAACCTGTGGTCATGTTTTTGCACAAACTGTTCGTTTTCAAAAGGTTATGGCGGATGACGTCATGAAACGGATTCCTGTTTCGCTCAATGCCGATGAAGCGTTCAATACCCATGACATTGTGGAACTTACTACGGGAAATCAGTATCCTTGGGCAAAGGGTATCCGTTTTGATAAACTTGCATCTTCAACAAAATCTCTTATAGACAAAGAGATTAAAGCGGTTTCATGTCTGGAATTCCACTTTAAGCCGATCCGTATGATTCAGGTTGATCTTCCCAATAAACAAGGGATATTAGAGAAAAAACTTGTGTGGTACATGGTTTACTCCGTGACAAATCAAAAATGGGATACCAAAAATCAAAACGTTATTCAACAGATCAATAAGCCGGTGGCACGTGAGACGCTTCCAACACTTGATCTTTCCATAACACCGGGTTCCTCAATAAGTTCTGAAAATATCGGTGAGGGAACATACCAAATTAAAACAGAGGATGTGCCGATCCGGTTCGTGCCTTTGTTTGTGTTGGCCAGTTCGCAGGAAAACACCGCTCCACAGTCACTCGCCGGTTATACGGACCAGTTTATTCCCCTTGCGTTTGGGGCGATTTGTCAACGTGAGGATTTTGGGATGAAATTTGAGTCTACAATCAGTATAACAGATAAGATCATTCAACCGGGAGAAACGGTTTGGGGAATTGCAATGTGGACAGGAATCGACCCGCGATTGAATTACTTTTCCGTATTCGTAAGCGGTCTCTCAAATGCCTATCGTTGGGAAAATCCCGACGGTTCATTTAAACAGGGGGACGCACCGGGGAATGGTCGAAAAATGGTGCGAAAAACATTGAAACTGAACTTCTGGCGGCCTGGTGATGCGGCAAATCTGAGTGAAAATGATATTCGTTACGGTGTTCCGATTCCGCCGCAAGTTAAAGTTGCCCAGGAAACTCAAAAAGAAGGCCGTCCCCCCGTTGACTTCGAATGGGTCTATCGATAAAATAAATACTGTCTTTTATGGATATTGTTGATTTTTGTTGAAAGATTGTCAGCCAATGAATGTTTTTAGTTAAAATAAGACATTTTGGCTGTTTATAAAAACAGGGGAAAGTGTAATGGCTCATAAAAAAGGTCAAGGTTCCAGCCGTAATGGTCGTGATTCCAATGGTCAGCGGCGCGGTGTCAAATTGTATAGCGGACAGCGTGTTCAGCCCGGTAATATTATTGTTCGTCAAGTCGGTTCCAAGTTTCGCGTTGGCCGCGGGGTCGCCCAAGGTTCTGATTTTACCATTTTTGCCCAAATAGAAGGTTTTGTTCATTTTGATAAAGAAGGCCGCCGTGTGAATGTGGTGGAAAATGATCCGAATCAAGTCAGTGTGAATTGACAGAATGACCAAATTTTGGAAGTGTTTTCACACAAATCGTACAAATAAGGGACAACCATTGGGAGTGTCCCTTATTTCTTTATTGAAAACGGCACAATATGTTCCTTGATGAAATCATCATCGAAGCGGAAGGCGGCAAAGGCGGAGACGGCTGCATGAGTTTTCGCCGTGAAAAGTATGTCCCCCGCGGCGGACCTGATGGAGGGGACGGCGGAAACGGCGGCAGTGTCATTCTTCGTGTTGATTCGTCTTACTCCAGTTTGATTCATCTTTCCCAGCGGAAACTCTGGAAAGCGGAAAACGGAAAACCGGGAAGCGGTGCTCAACGGCACGGTGCCAGTGCGGAGGATTTTATTATTCCTGTGCCTGTCGGAACCGTTGTTTATGATCAGACGCATCATTTTGTTCTAAAAGACCTTACGTCGAAAGACGAGGAGATGATTGCGGCACATGGCGGTGCCGGCGGGAAAGGAAATGCCCGATTCAAGACCGCCATCAACCGCGCTCCTCGCACGACAACACCGGGCGAAGAGGGGGAACATCGTGTTTTGCGGCTCGAACTCAAGGTGATTGCCGATGTCGGAATGATAGGCAAACCCAATGCAGGCAAAAGTACGCTTCTCAGTTGTGTTTCACGGGCAAGACCGGAGATTGCATCTTATCCGTTCACGACAAAATACCCGAATCTCGGTCTCGTTCAAAGTTATACGGATCGAACATTCATTCTGGCCGATATTCCCGGCTTGATTGAAGGAGCTCATGCCGGTCATGGACTCGGGCACGATTTTCTGAAACATATTCAGCGTTCGGGAATTCTCGTTCATCTGATTGAACCGGTTCCTGACGACGGCACGGACCCGCTGAAAAATTATATGACAATCCGCAATGAACTGGAACTTTTCGACCCGAAGTTGAAAGAACGGTCTGAAATCATTGTCGTCAGCAAGGCGGACATCCCTGAGGCGGCGGAGACTCAACGCAAACTCGCGGGTATGCTCGGCAAAGAGGTTCACAAAATCAGTGCCGTCACCGGAGAAGGGGTCGCCGATTTGATCCGTGTGATTCAACATCAGCTCTCTCCTGCCGCAGACTGGTGAATGCAGAACAGATGATCTTTCGTTCTGTAACAAAAATTCTTTTTCGACCGGCCAAAAACGTGTCTTGCATTTTCATAAAAAATCCGGTATGATAGGAAAGTCAGAATTTTGCAAAACATCCGTGATGCACAGTTCTTTTATATATTTTTAACACAATAATCAGAAGCCCGATTGGATTTCTCGCCTACTTGTTTATATCAATTGAGAAAAAGCCAAAATGAGTCGTACCAGAGTTGCCTTTTCAAGGATATTTCCTGTTGACGCAACAATGATGTCAGGTTCCGTTTAATGATTCCACTGTGCCTACCCATTTCGATATTTTTTGAATTGTTCCTTGTGATTTTAATCGCGTTACTTGTCTTTTTGACGGGTTTCCCGGTAAATCGGCGACACAAAGGAGCCTCATTCGCGGTATGTCATCAACAGGGACATGGTTTGTTGGGATGGTTTCCGCGGAAATATGATTTTCAAACATTAAACAAAATCTGTCCTTCTTTGTATGAGAGTATTTTTTTGTTTGACAATTTTTTTCCAGATATTTGGTGTCAGGTGATTTGCATGAAGTGTCAGGGAACCGTTAATGGCGGGGTGTTGTCTTTTTACCGAAGGTTGATGCCTTTTGCCGCTCGGAAGTTTTTTTGGCCTCGTGTTCCCACTCATCAACTCGTGCGGAATTCCAGTTGCGGTCCATAGAGGGGTTACGTGCCAGGTCAATGGATCATAACACATTTTTACAGCCCGTTGCTTGTTTTGGGGAGCGGTGCCGTTTTTTCTATTGTCACCTATTTGATTCACAACGCAATCAACAAGGCCAGACGGAAAGACGCGGAGTCCATTTCACGGGAAATCGTCGCCCGCGCCGAACATGAGGCGGAAACCAAGCGTCGGGAGGCCGATGTCGAGCTGAAGGAAAAGGCCATTCAGGTGAAAGCCGAGGCCGAAAAAGAGTTCCGCCAAATCCGTCAGGAACTCCACGAACGGGAACGCTCGCTCGACAAACGTCAAGACATTCTTGACAAGCAGGCGGATGATGTTCGGAAGCAGGAAAAACTTGTCGAAACGTTCCAGCGGCGTCTGAGTGACAAAATCGAGGAAAACAACCGCCGCAGCGAAGAACTTCATCGGCTCATCGACATGGAAAAAACGAAACTTCACGAGATTTCCGGTTTGACACAGGAAGAAGCCAAACAGCGGCTCATGATTTCCATTGAGGCGGAACTGCACGACGAAATCAGTTCCATGGTGCTCAAACATGAAAAGGCCGCGCAGGAACAGTGTGAGCAAATTGCGCGGGAAAAAGTACTCCTGGCGATTCAGAGGTATGCCGCCGCGCACACCGCCGAGTCCACCACCAGTACGGTTGACATTCCCAACGACGACATGAAAGGGCGAATCATCGGCCGCGAAGGGAGAAATATTCGTACTTTTGAAAAAGCCACCGGCGTGGATGTCATTATTGACGACACCCCGGGCGTTGTCATTGTCAGTGCGTTTGACGCCATTCGCCGTGAAGTGGCGCGGCTTTCCCTGACACGGCTTATTGCGGACGGCCGGATTCACCCTTCCCGGATTGAGGAAATTGTTGCGGAAACGGAACAGGATATTCAGAATTTCATCATTAAAAAAGGTGTCGAAGCTTGCGATGAAGTCGATGTGCATGGTCTGAACGAACGGATCACGAACATTCTGGGGCGGCTTTGTTTTCGCACGAGTTACAGTCAGAATGTTCTGCGGCATTCCATCGAAGTGGCGTTTTTGTCAGGACTTTTGGCTGCGGAACTCGGTTTGGATGAAAAGCTTGCCCGACGCTGCGGACTCCTTCATGACATCGGAAAAGCCGCCGACCATGAGTTGGAAGGCGGTCATCCTAAAATCGGGGCGGATTTGCTCAAACGGTACGGCGAACCATTTGAAGTGGTTCAGTCGGCACTCGGGCATCACGATGATGTTCGTATTGACAACCCGTACACGGTGATTGTGGCCGCGGCGGATACATGCAGTGCGTCCCGTCCCGGTGCGCGCCGGGAGACACTCGACCACTACATCAAGCGGATGGGCGAATTGGAATCCATCGCCAACGAATTTTCCGGCGTTGAACAGGCGTATGCGGTTCAGGCAGGCCGTGAAATGCGGATACTGGTTTCGTCTTCCCAAACATCAGACGAGTCGGCGGCGCGGATTTGCCGCGGTATTGCCAAGTCACTGACCGACCGGCTGCAATTTCCCGGCGAAATCAAAGTGACGGTCATCCGCGAAACACGATTCACCGAAGTGGCAAAATGAGACTCGCCGGATACTGAAGATTTCTCATTCGCGTCGCCGCTCCATTCTCAGAGAGCGGCCAGCGCATCCGCCATGACATGCAGGAACGCCGCCCGGTGATTCTGATCCGTCTCGTGATGAGGAAGAATTCCTGACTTGTCATCGGGTTGGACTTTCGTCTTTTCTTCAGGAGTTTCACGAGGACCGCCGCCGCTTCCTCCCAAAATCCAGGCACAAAGAAAGTTCACCAGCAGTCCGGTGACCGCAACGAGAATCGCGTTGACAAAATGGATTTCCTGCGGCACGAGAAGACGGTGGAA
>JAISQK010000155.1 GCA_031274255.1 Planctomycetaceae bacterium
GGCCGTTCCAAATCATAACAGTTTCTTTAGATTCTCCGTTTGGAAAAATAAGTATCTCATTCGTTGTTTTAGGAATCCAAAAGCCGGACACAGATTGAAATTCACATTTCCAGGAGGAACGATTCCCCGCAATATTACTGCAAGAAATGGGACGAGCTCCCTTGCTTAAATCAAAAACATAAGTCATACCATTAAGTGTTCTTGTTATGGTAACCAAATTATCTTTTTGACTCATTTTCATATAAGGATGTCCTTCTCCTTTGAGTTTAGTAACAAATTGATCCGCTTGTTCCTTTGACATTTTGTCCTTAGTCATTAACAATTGACGCAAATCTTCATCGGAAAGTCCATATATTTCAAAAATTGTATAAATATCCTCTATACCATTAGGCCAGGATGACATACGTAAAGGTTCAAAAGAAGATGGTAAGTCTTTGGGATGTGTATAAGAAATTGTTAAAGTATTCAATATCTTATCATCATTTTTCTGTTCCTTAGATGTTCGTTGATATGCCAAATAACGGTAGTAAACATTTTCCTTACATAATAATGATTCATTTTGTAAAGGTTGAGGTCTCTTTTCTCCATTCTCAAACACATAAAATTCTGACGGAACCAATACGACTTTGGAAAAATTATTACGATAATCAAAAACAAAGTTGATCGCAAAAATTTTTTCCATTAAAAGTTTGTTTTCACTTTTGTCGACATAATGTTTTTGTACTATGTCAAGAGTACCGCTCCAAGACCAAATACCGGTTTCTTGAGCCTTTGTTAAATCAATCATTTTTATTGCAATATCCGCCTGATCTTCATAACGTATTATTTCTGTAGAATAACAATATGGTGAAAACGGAAAAGTAAGCCAAAGAAAATTGCTAAGTAAAAAATTTTTCATTGCTAGTGATTTTATGATGAAATTACATTCAGACAAAAACATTTTACAACAACTCACGTTCGGAATAAACATAGCTCATGATTTGGTTATACGGATTTTTTCAAATATTTACGGACGGTCCCCACTCCGCCTAAAATAAAAAGTAAAACACCGAGACTCATACAAAAGATTCGGAAAAATTGGAGATTACTAACAGATGGTCCATCCCTTCCGGCAAAGGATATTCATCACCTTCAACAATAAAAGACGTATCAATTCTGTGATCAAAACCCTGATCTCCCTGACGAACACCAAGTTTCGTTTTTGCAAAATCCTTTGATGTTAGAGTAGGATTGACTTTTTGATTATCAAAAAACAGTTCAGTAACTTCGATTTCTTTTTCAGGACGGTAAATTTCATTATAAATTTTTTCAGGAATCCACACTCCCGAAACTCTTTGCAAATCGCATGTCCATTTTTGAGATGGATTTTTTGTCTTCCATGTATTATCATAACTCACAATCATCGCTCCTTTACTGATATCCACAATAAGATTCCTTGAGTTATACTCATTGCCGGAACTTTGTTTCAGAAGCGTACCGTCCAACCCGAACGTGACACCGGGAACTCCGTTTTTTTTCCAATCGTTCCAAATCTGTTCCGCTTCCTCCCGGAGAATTTGTCTTTTTTCTTTCAGACTTAATATTTTTTCCTCGTCATTCTCACTGTATATTGTCTTGAAATAATCAGGAACTTCCGTTATCGAACCACTTGGAGTCCATTTCAGTAACGGATAGTACAAAAGCAAATCAGGATCAGGAATTGCTCTGATTTGAAGCTGCCTTGCAAACTTTTTTTTCGCGTCAGGATGCGTTGAATCCGGCATAAAAGAAGTCGTAATGGAATAATAAAAACAGCCTTCATACCAACGCATTGCCTGCTTTAGTAGTGGAGAATCCTGCTTCTTGTTATCCTTCGTGAATGAAACGGAAATTTCCGGTGAATTGATTAACAACACCTCTTCTTTAGTCAGGTCAATGGCATAAGTACACAAACTTTCATAATGGGAAAGAAGTTTATTTCTATTTTCAACATCATATTTTTTTACAACAATTCTCATATCTCCCGACAGCGTCCGTAACTTTCCGTAATTGGCATTAAAGGTATCAATCATTTTTATTGCCATTTCCTTTTGTTCCGAATAAGATTTTAATTCTCCGGTAAAAGCAATATTGTACAACAGAACGAATATCAATAAGATGACAATACAACTTAAATGAAGGAATCGAAGAAATTTTGCAATAAATTTATTGTAAGCTAATAACATTTCACTCACCCTGTTTTCAGGGAATTATTAACAACATCATGAAAAAAATGGATTTGCCGCTCAAGGTGAACGGAATTTTCGCTGTCGGCAGTATGGATTTCCTCTATCACTTCATGGATTTCGCCGCACCAGGTTTTGATTTTTCCATGATTTGCTTTGTATTGATCAATAATTTCAGAGGCAGTCCTTTTCATGCCCGGTAAATCAAGTTTTTCACCTGCAAAAATTATTGCGGAATCGTGAGTTCCCCAAAAATGAAAAAGAAGCATTAATGCAACACGATAAAATAAAATGTTCCGTTGTCTTTTTTGCATGATCCCAATGCCTATAGGTTATGGTTAAAAACGATAAAACCTTCACAACACCGTTGAGATCATTTACCAAATAAGGCAATATCATCACAACGGTATTTTTAGCAAAAACACTCTATTTCCAGAAACCAATCCCAGGGAAAAAGCCGCAACCTTTCATTATTGATTTTGCTGCAAAAACATTCATGAAAGGTTACCGAAAGGATCACGTCACCGATAATTTTTCGGGTCATTCCAATGTCGGCAGGACGACGTCACCTTGAAGTTGGGCAAGACCGCCTTCTTTTTCATACACGCCGTAAAAAATACTGCAACAGTCGAGCCACAAAGTCAACCGGTGCAACTCTTCCTCGGACAGTTTCACGTCATAATGCCCGTTTTTCAGCAGATGGTACAATTTTGCCGTTTTGGCTCCGAAGGCTTCAGGCTTTGTCACGACAGGATTGCCGTAACTGTAAAAACCGTAATCCTTCACCAGACTGACATAAGAGGCGTACCAATGATTTTTGATTGGTTCTCTGGCGAGATTCGGAGCGGCTTCACCGTCCGGCGAGTGACAGGAAACGCAATGTCTGTCGAGAACCGGCTGCACGAGCCGCGGATAGCTGAACGGGTTGGAACCCTCCGCGTCAGGAACCGGTTTGGACGGCGCACGGCGCATGGCCAGCGGAACATTGTCCGGCCGGAGCGGTGCACGATGCCGCTGTTCGTGGCAGCCTTCGCAGACAAGCGTTTCATTCGGTTGAAGATACGTTGCACTCCGCATGGACTGCACCGCGAGTCCGTTTTCATCAATCAACTGGAACAGAATCTCTTTTTGTGCCGGAACGGTCATATGCACACTGCCGTCGGCCTCGACAGGAACGGTTCCAAGCACATACCGCGGCAGCACCACGGAATCCATGCTTGTCGGCTCGCGGAGTCCGACCTCATGCGGCGGCTTCCCGGACGGCACCGACATCGGAATGATCTGCAGAACACGGAGTTCCTTGATTTTCGCGTCTTTCGGAAGCGGCACCCAACTGTCGTTGACATTCACAATGGAAATCACCGCCGCCGGTGCATCGTCCCCCCGTTTCGGCACGACATACGGCTGATGCTCCATTTCCATCTCGGCGTACTGCGGAGCGACAGGCGGCACTTCACGCGGTTTCACCGGAATCGGTGCGAGGGAGGCAATCTCAGGATCGCGGTAGAGAAGTTCCTTGTTGCCGAAAGCGTCGATGAGATAAACACCGTAATTTCCGCGAGAGTACGGACTCCCCTGAGCTCCCTGATCCGGCCGTATTCCGAGATCCGCCACGGCAAGATAGTATTTCTCACTGAGCGGCCAGGGGGTCCCGTAAGTTTGCGATCCGCCCTGCGATTCCGGGAAATCCACATCCGGCGTGATCCGCTTGACCGGTGCCATGACATTGTCATCTTCGACTCTCGGATCAATCATCACCAGTGAACCATACGCCTGACCGTGATGCGGCGCGGCGGTGGAAATGTATTTCGGTGAACCGGGAATCGCTTTACAGGAAACTTCCATATCGGATCGCTGACTCCGCAGAGCGAAATTTCCATGAACCGTGCGGGAATCACGTCCGTCCAGAGTCGTAATCCAGGGATGATGCGCGGTACAGCCGTGACGGTCCACATAATCCCAGCGTGTGTAGAGAATTTTGCCGTCATGCGTGACCGTCGGGTCCCATTCGTTGGTTTCGTGATAACTCAGACACCGCATCCGGCCGCCGTCCGGGTCCATGTCGAAGAGCGTATAGTTAGGACACTCCCGGCCGCACCGCAGATAACCGCCGCGGCGTTCCGTGATGAATGCCATCCGGTTGTTCGGAAGCCAGCACGGATCAAAATCATTCCATGTGCCGTCCGTGAGTTGCGTCAGTCCGGTGCCGTCCATGTTGACGGTGAAAATATGGTAACAGTCCTTTTCGTCCCAATGTCCGCGTGTGACATCCGTATGAAACCGCTGCTTTTTGTCTCCTTGGCATTCGACAAAAGCGAACGCCAGCTTTTGAGCGTCATACGAAAGTGCCGGTGTCACAAATGTTCCGTTTTCGAGTTTCGTCCCTTTGAGGCGGCCATTCTGCACAACCGCATTTTCCAGCACATCACGGACTTCCGGTTTCCCGCCGAACGGTTGAGAAAGGAGATACACACCGCCGCCGGGAACAGAGTTGATTCCGTAATACTGATCGCACATGTGATTGAAGGTGGCCCGATGCCGCTTGACGAAGAGTATCCCGCTGAAATCCAGAAGCGGATTGACAAACGCAATCTGACGCCGCAAATGACAGAGTTTCTCATACAAAGAATATCTTGCCGTCACATCCGCCGGATCAACCGTCTGAACCTTTTCCCTGAGTTGTTCCAGTGTCTCGGAAAAATCGTGTGTCGTCTGCGGCTTCATATCGTTCCACAGTGCCGCAGTACGGCGGTAAACGATGTCGGCCGGGTCACGGTCGGCCGGAAGAATCATCGCGTCTTTGAGGAACACCTGATCGGCGTACTGTTCGCGGCGCTGCCGTTGTTTCATGTTGTCGCAAAGAGCGGCGTACTGTTGCAGAAGCTCCTCGTCCTCGGCGATATTGAGGATTTCATCGGGCACCGGCGGCTGCGGACCGGACACGAACCGGACTCCGTCGGACAAAAGTTCCAGTTCCGCAAGGGAACTCCAAGGACGCTTTTGAACCTCATCAAATGTACGAAGTGTGAAGTATTGCCCGGAAACCGGAGCGTCGAACAGATGTTTTGCGACGGCCTGCGGTTTTTCCGGCATCACTTCCAGCACAGGCGAGCCAAGGTTTTTCGGATCGTTGCTGATATAAACCATGAACCTGCTGAAATTGCCGTTGACGATATCCTGACGCGGCGTAAGAACGAACCCCTTCAGCGGATAAGCTTTTTTCAGATTGACCTGAATCTGATGCGGCGGTTCGGGATTGCTGGAACCACCGCTGCCGCCGAACTCCGTGTGCCAAATCGTGGATGTTTTGCCGTCCATTGTCCGCCAGGCTTCGTAACCGGCATGTTGACTGTCCGCCGAAACCGCGACAGTAACGGTTCGGATCTCTTCCGCTCCCAGCGGCACTTTCTCCCCCAATAACGCTGTCATCATGACCGCCGATAACAGAATTCCAACCATTTTGATTCCAGTACTCATCTTTTATCCTTTTCGCACAACTCTTTTCCGTTTTGAAACCGTAAAACGCAATGATTTTCCAGTATAATCGCTTGTTTCACAAAAAACAACCTCCGGACAGAATTTTTCACCCTTCGGATGGGTTATTTATCGATTTTGTTGCGAAAATTCAAAAATGGCAAAAGCAGCCCCATTGCCGCTTCTTTGCCAACGCACGGGCGTTGGCCGCCGAAGGCAACATGCTGCTGCACCGCACTTGCCTTCCGGCTGCGCGGTCGGCCTCCGATGGATCATCTTTCCAACCACTCCCTTTTTGTTCCGCTCGAAGACTCCAGCGAGCAACGCGAGCGGATTATTGTTTGGAGCGGGGAACATGCTGTTCCATCGCAGTAGCCTTCGGCCTCCGTTGGAAACGTTATTCTGCCTATTGATACCAGCGACCAACGGGAGCGGTTTGGCTCTCGGGACGGTAGTCCCATCCGGGATGCAACGCCCTCGCGTTACCGCCTGCCGCGGCGTCGCGGCCCGCCGGAGGCAATGATCATTCATCCGATAGGGATTGTTGCGCTCCTATTACCGTTTGTTCCGGTGCAATTCCCTTTTGCCTTTTGCTCCCGGACTCGTGTCTTTTTCCTCTGTTTGGGCGGAAAAAGGCCGTGATTTCCCTAAAATCGGCCTAAACCACCCCAAAAAAGGGAATTGTTTCGGAAAAACCGGCACAAACTCTCTCCTCGGAAGTCCGAAATCAGTCGCGGCTCGCGACCGGTGCAGCAGCATGCTGCTCAAAAATTGACCTTGATGACGGCGGGAAATGTTGTTAAAATTCATATCAAGGATTTTTGTTTGATTACTGTCCATTTGCCGGAGAACGGATTCTCATGTCTGACGACAATGCTCTCGATCAAAGTGAAGTGGAAAAACTTCTCGCAGGACTCAGCGGCGGAGCGGCCGCCGCGCCGGAGCCGTCCCCTGTTGCCGCGTCTTCCCGGGAAGACAATATGTCGCTCGACCAGTCGGAA
>JAISQK010000192.1 GCA_031274255.1 Planctomycetaceae bacterium
GGGATTTTTATATGGCGGTGTTTATTGATCTTGACGGTATTTTGCCAAAAATACGGAAGAAATACAAGATCATTTTCAAAAACACTCGTTTTTTCAAAATTTTGTGCGACCGAAAAGTCATTTTGCCGATAAACAGAGTGATTCTATTTCAGGAGAGTCCGCCCCGCCAAAGTGAACTTGTCAAAATTCGTAAAATATGGTAATATAGATAAAAAGATTGGCGTTCTTTATGAAGGTAATAGGCTCTGTCAAATGGTTTGCAGGGAGTGTTCGTTTGTATGGAAAATCTCTGCGGTTTTTCGTATTTTCTCTTGTTTGTGTCAATCTGCTTATTTCGCAATCCCTTCAGGCCCAATTGCTGCGGCGGTCAGAGAAATCATCGGACAAAGTCGCGGGAAATAATATTGATCTGAAAACGATTGTTCCCTGGAATGAACTCAAACCGGACTCTGCTCAAATTGCTCAGAATCTTATAGAAACCCGCACAATTTTTCGGAGCATGCCGCTCCAAACAAATTATTGCGACAAACAGCTTTATTTGTTTTTGCTGGACCACCCGGACGTTATTGTCGGAATGTGGGAACAGATGGGAGTGACGCAACTTTCGCTTCGGGAGAAATCGCCCGGCAAGTTTTTTCTCAAAGAAACAACGGGGAGTGCTGTTGATGTTGAATTCCTGTACAAAAGTGCGAATATCATGGTTGTGTATTCCAAAGGGAGTTTCATCGCTCCGATGACTCCCAAACCCATCTCCGGTGAATCGCTTTTGATTTTGCACAGCCGCTTTGGAACTGACGGCAAAGGACGTCCGGCGGTGCAATGCCGATTGGATTGTTATGCTAAAATTCATAATTCCGGGGCGGAAATGCTCGCCAAGCTTCTTGTTCCGGTCTTGGGAAAAGTGGCCGATTCCAACTTTGAGCAGGTGCTTGAATTTGTGTCCAGCGTTTCCGATGTCGCGGAGTCGGATTACGAATCGGTTCAGGAAATCGCGTTGCGTTTGAATAAGGTAAAACCCTCTGTGGCCAATGAATTTGCCGTAATCGCGGAAGAAGTGTATGACCGCGCGGCGGAACGGTATTTGGTTGCGTCGCGAACGCTTCCTTCAGTGAAAAATCCTCCGGCGAAATCCGCTGAAAAATCCAGTGAACTCTTCAATAATCTGAGTGGTATCTCCACGGAGAAAATTGCCGAAAAGGAAGAACCGGTTGATGATCCTGTTGAAGAAATCGCGGAAAGGGGAGAATCGGAAGAAACCAACGTGTCCTCGGAAGAGCGTTCCTCCATTTCCGTTGCCGTGCGTTACAAGCTGCCGCCGCCGAACAGCACGTATGTTGAGACGATAGAAACAGAGACGAACGAACGGACCTCTCCGCAAACAGACATTTTTCATCTTGCCGGAACTCCGCAAATATCCGACCCTTATGAAGTGAAAAGAGGGGAAAACGGAAGCGTCATCATTCCGGCAATTTCGGTGAATACTTTGGAGTTTGTCAATTCCGCTTCCGATGCAAAACTGCGGAGAGCTGTTTCACTGCCGTTAAGGCCGGTTTCGATTCCCGAGCCGCAGGTTGAGGAAAATCCTCCCGTTTCAGCGAAGCCTTTTGAAAACACGAGAAAGCCTGAAAAACCCTCTGAGAAGTTTTCCGCCAAACCATCGCCGGAACTTCCGCCCAAACCCAACCGTCTGCCGGTTCCTGTTCTTCCGTAGCTGTTTCTGTCAGCCGTGAAGTATCACGGGCATTTTCTATTGCCAAACTCCGGGGATGGGATAAACTATCTGCTTTAGGGAGTGTTGTTTTCAACACGCCGCATCTTTCAGCCTTAGCACACCATGTTTTCCATGATAAAATCCTTTCCCGCATTGATTTTGATGTTCCTGATTGTTCTGACCGGCACCGGTTTTCTTCACGCGGAATTGCCGCATAAGATAACGGATGACCTTTATGCCGAGCCGGATTCATGCATTGAGTGTCACGCAACGATCCATCGTCAGTGGATGGCGAGCGATCATGCTCACTCCATGGCTCATGCGGACGAAACCTCTGTGCTGGGGGATTTCAATGATGTCACGTTCCGGCACATCGGCTTTGATGACATTTTACTGTTGACCGATGAGGAAGTTCAAACATTGGTTCACACCGTGGCGTCCGTACCGGTTGAATCTGACCGGATGCTGGCATACACGGACAAAAACATTCCCGGCGGCAAGTTCCGCGTTTCCCAGACGGTTCAGTTTGACGATTTTGCTCTGGCACTTCGCGACGCCAAAACAGGAGTGGCGGAGAAACTCACGAAAAACATGAGCGAGTCGGAAAAAAAGGAACTTCAGGCGGAATCGGAGTTCCTCGAAAAGCTCCATTATACACATCCGGGTGAGATTTCCGCCGCACAAAACCGCATTGAAAGCGTACTCCGGCAGTTATTCGAGGACAAGCGGATCACCACACCGGCAGGCACGCCGTTCCGCATGTATCGGGAAAACGGCAAGTACATGACCGACACCGATTTGGGAATGTTTGAAGTCCGTTTCACCCTGGGAATCCGGCCGCTTCAGCAGTATCTCGTGCTTCTCGACGGCGGACGGATTCAGTGTCTTCCGACGGCGTGGAACAGTGCGGAAAAGCGTTGGTACCATCTTTATCCGAAGGAACAGATTCTGAAAGACGATCCTCTTCACTGGTCGAAACCGTTGCAAAACTGGAACTACATGTGTGCGGATTGTCACACGACCCGTTTTTCGAAAAATTTCAATCCGCAGACCCAAACATACGATTCCGCCTTCACCGAAATCCATGTCGGCTGCCAATCGTGTCACGGTCCGTGCGGAAAGCACGTTACGGCGGCAAAGTCGCACGGCTTCAAAACTTCCTGGGATGCCGGTGTTTCCAAAGAAGTGTTCCTCCTTTCGCAGAACAACCCGCAGGCAACGCTGGGAAGCTGCGCTCTCTGCCATACGAGACGTCACCTTTTGCGTGACGGGACCAAGCCTCCGGAGCAACCGGTGCTCGACTGGTTCATCCCGGAAATGATGGATCAGGCGACTTACTACCCGGACGGTCAGCTTTTGGAGGAGGCGTTTGAATTCGGTTCGTTCACGCAGGCCAAGATGTATCACAAGGGCGTCACTTGCACGAACTGCCATGAACCGCACAAATTAACTCTCCGTTACGAGGGAAACAAACTCTGCACGCAGTGTCACTCGCCGATGATTTACGACACCGTGCAGCATCACTTCCACAAAGACGCCGCCAGACCGGGAACGATGTGTGTGGAGTGTCATTTTCCGCAGTCCGACTATATGGTGGCGGATTCCCGCCGCGACCACAGCATCCGCAAGCCGAGTCCCGATTTGACGCTGGCCGCGGGGGTTCCCAATGCGTGCAGCAATTGTCATCATGACCGGCAAAAGGGGGAAACGGTGGAGTGGGCGGCGAAACAGGTCCACGAGTGGTACGCTCACAAGCGGGAGTCCATGGTGGGGTATTCGCAGCCGATTCCCGCGGAAAACCATTACGCCCACGGAATCAGGGAAGGCCGTGCCGGTCTGGAAAGTGCCGTTCCGAAGCTGATTGAAACGTTCCGTAACAAGAGCGACCGGGATTACCGGCCGGCGGTACGGGCAAGTGCTCTCAAACTTCTGGGACAGTTTCCGACTCAGGAAACGCTGCTTCAGGCGATGGAAGGCTTGAAAGAGGAGGATGCGCTCGTCCGGCTTGCGGCGGTGAGTGCGATGGAACTGTTTTCCCCGGAACTTCGGGCGAAGTCTCTTCCGCCGCTTCTCGGTGACCCGCTTTTGGCGGTCCGGTGTGAAGCCGCGAGGCTCCTTGCGGATGTGACGTCCCGGTTGAATGAGAAAGACCGGTCCGTTTTTGAAAAGGTCCGTCTGGAATACGTCGCGGCGCAGCGGACGCTCAACGATCATCCGGCGTCTTATCTGAATCTTGCGGTTTTTGAACAGAACATTGCCGCGCCGCAGTTCGACGCCCTCAACCGCTGGGTGACTTTGAAGCAGGACAATCTCGTTCGGGAAAGAAAGGCTCCCGGCGACCCGGCGTTTCAGGAAGTCGAGACGGCATACCTTGAGACGGTCCGTAAACTGACGGTTCCGCCGCTGGAGCTTTATACGGAATCGTTGAAGGTTGACGCCGGTTTCATCCCGTCGCGAATCAATCTTGCGATGCTGTACAATCAACGCGGTGAGCCGGAAAAAGCGGAGCGGCAGTTCCGCGAGGTTCTCCGAATCGACCCGAAACACGGAGAGACGCATTATTCGCTCGGACTTTTGCTTTCCGAACAGGGTAAACTTCAGGAGGCACTCGCGATGTTTCAACAGGCGGCGAAGCTCGTCCCGGAAAATCCGCGAATCGCCTACAATTACGGACTCCTTCTGATGCAGCTCGGTCGATTGTCCGATGCGGAAAAAACGCTGCAAGCCGCACTCGCGAAAGACGCCGCCAATCCGTCGTTTCTTTACGCGATGGCCGTGTTATCCCTTCAGCAGAACAACGGCCGGAAAGCATTGGAGTCGATCAATCGTTTGTTGGAACAGGCACCGACGGATCCGCAGTGGCTGGAACTCAAACGGATGGCCGAATCCCTGCGGCAGCGGTAGACCGCT
>JAISQK010000218.1 GCA_031274255.1 Planctomycetaceae bacterium
GTACTCAAACCCAGTAAAACGGTTCAGATGGAAGCGGCTTATCATCGGCATGACATTTCGGACGCAATGGGAGCATTACTCGAAGACCATCCTGCCGGACGCAAAGGCACATGGGGCGGTAACGCCCGCGACAATCGTCAATTCCTCAACGCCTGTTTCTGCCGGCCGGATTACTGGCGTTTGGATCTTACGCACGGGGGCACCGTGGCGCGATTTGCCCCGGATTATGGCGGCTGGAAAAATACGCACCGCCGATTTTGCCGTTGGCGTGACAAGGGCGTGTGGGAAAAATGGCTTGAGTTGCCAGTCAAAGAGCCCGATTTTGAATGGTTGATGATTGATGCGAGTCATGTCAAGGTACATCCCGATGCCGCCGGTGCGGTCGGAGGAAACCAGGACATGGAACGGACCAAAGGGGGCTCCATACCAAAATCCACTTGGCCGCGGATGTGCAATGTTTCCATCCGCTTGCGGTGGGCGGTGAAGCGGCACGCTTCCCGTCGCAGATTGCAAGTTGGGAGAATGTCTGATCGAAGGGATTGACGTCCGGTTTTTGCTCGCCGATCGCGGCTACGATATCAACGCGATCCTTGACGCCGCTCTGACATCGGGAATGACTGCGGTGATTCCGCCCGGGAAAAATCGCAAGGAACAACGTGCGTATGACAAAGAGTAGTCCAAGAAGCGTCATTAGGTTGAAAACGTCTTTTTACACCTGAAACGCCGGCGTGGCATTGCGACTCGTTATGCAAAAAACACCACATCTTTTCTTGCGGTCGTCCCTATTCGTTGTATGGCCATTGGGAACGGAAACTATTGACGACACTGTTTAGGAAATCTTTCCAATTGGAGGCCGAATGGAACGTAGTGACGATGAGGCAACCGCCCGCCGGGGCCTCCCGGCTGCAACGGCGTTGCTGTACGCTGCCGACGAGACTTCCGAAAACCGGATACTGATAAAATTTCGATAACGGTAATGACCGCCGGAACGCAGGACAAACTTCATCATGAACAAATTCAGGCTGATTAAAATTCCGATGACGGCAATAATCGCCAGGATTTCAACCAGTCGGAACGCCCGGGCAGAATTTCTTTCCCTATCAGATTTCTTCATTTTTTATTCCTTTCATGAATACGATTGAATGCGGTCTGATTTGTTCAGCCGGTTGAATGGCTCCGCATTCACCGGATCACATCCGCCTCAATGTAATACGGCAACTCACCGCGGCTCATGGCGGTTTCGTCAACATGCAGTACGCCGCCGACGTAAACCGGGCCGGCACGGTACGAAACGGTTTTGCCTCCCGAAAGGTGAACATCAATCATGTCCGTCGGATTCTGTCTCGCCGAGCAAAACTTGCAGTGGGCGACCGTCCGCACAAGAATAAAATCCTTGAGACCGCTCCTTTGCCGTCCCTGATACATGTAACCCTGAACGTAGATTTTCCGCTTTTCCTTGCCCAATGCGACGATTTTTTCAGGAAGTTTCTGCGTCTGGTGGTTATGCTGCATTTCCGCAAACCTTACGGCAACATATCCCGCCGGCGTGCTTTTCATGTCCGTCCGATAATTCCAGACGGCAAAACTCATTCCAAGACAAACGGAAATGATGACCGCCGCATAAGAAAAAGCGGTCCCGCTTAATTCCCGCGGCGAGTCGAGTATTTTTTTCAGTGAGATTCCCCCCAGAAGGACTGCGATCAGCGGCACAGGAAAAAATCTCCAGTTGAGAAACGTCACCGGTGAAACGACGCTGACTGTCAAGGCAATCACGGACACAGGGTTGATCCCGCGGTATTTTCTGCCCGATTCCCTGGTCTTCATCTCCGCGACATCGGGATGACGGAGTGTTTCATCAAAATCATGTCTGGTCATTATCCTCTCCTTTTTACGGTTTCAGAGAACTTGCAACATCCTGCTTGTACGCCACAACAGCAGGAAGATAACCGGTCACAGACGCCAGAATCACAAGACCGGGAATCAGAATCAGCTCACTCCACTGGAATTTCCATAACTCCACGACAATTCCCGTGTAGGCGGATATCCAGGGATTGATGATCCCGATCAGACCATGCCCAATCAGAACCCCCAGTATTCCTCCGCCCAGCGACAAAAGAATGGATTCCAGCAGGATGATTGCCATGACGGTCGTTCTTCTTGCTCCGAGGGCTCGCATAATCGCGATTTCCTGTCTCCGTTCATTCATGGTGTTGTAAATGCTCACCATCATCCCGATCCCGGCGACAACAATCACAAGCACCGCAAGCATAATCAGGACGACCTGGACATTGCCGATCATGTTGTCGAAAAGGAACGTAATTTCCTTCGAAGGGGAAACCGCCTGGGCGTCGCCGGTTTTGTCAATCAAGGCGGGAAGAGCCATCGCGGCAAGGTCGGGACGCATCCGGTTCATTTGTTCCGCGTCCGGAATGTTTCCTGAAAGAAGGTCTTCCGTTGTCAGTTTGCTTCCGGCGGAAACCTGTTTTGTCATGACAAGAATCGCCGAAAAATCATGGTCGTGATCCTCGTCCTCCTCCGTGCCGTCCTCTCCTGAAGTGCCGTCTTCCGGCACCGGGATATCGTGCATTCCGTAAAAGCCGTTGATATTCACAAAAATGGCATTGTCATTCGGCGTTCCTGTGGCCCCGAGAAAACCGACGACCTTGAACGGCGAGTGGTCTTCCTGATCATTGGCGGCATCGGAATAATCTCCCAGGTCCGCGGGACGGAACTCATCACCGAGTTTCAGCCCGCCCTTGATTTTGGCTCGCGCTCCGACGACCGCTTCGTAATGAGCGTCCGTCTCAAAATTGCGGCCTTCGGTGAAAACATATTTTTTACCGCCCATAAATTCCAGTTTCGTGAAAAAATCCTGCGACGTTCCGATCACAGGACACATGCGGTAATGATGCCCGATCGTCACGGGAATCGCGTGTTCCACGGCGTTACTGTATTTTCCGGTCTCAAGTTCGTCAAGAAATTCCCTCGGAACCGTCCCGACAGGAGCTTTCAGGTAAAAGACCGTGCTGAGGACAACTTCCAACGCGCTTCCTTTCGGACCGATGATCAGGTCATAACCTTGCGCACTTCGGTTGAAGGAGTCGCTGATGACGTTATGAATGACGATGACCGAAACAACAAGTGCCACGCCGAGCGACATCGAAAATGCCGTGAGTACGGACGACAGGGACCGGTAACGGATACTGTTCAATGCAATTTGCCAGAGTCTCATGAGTGTTTCTCCTTTATTTATGATGCGAATGAGTGGTTTTTTGCTTTAAGACAAGATTGATTTCCGGCAGGTGATCGACACGGTCAAATTGTCCGGCGACATCAGGAGCGTGTGTCACGAGAATCAACGCAACATTTTCCTCTTTGCATGTTTCCCGCAACATGTCGATCACCTGCTGCTGGTTGCCGACATCGACATTGGCCGTCGGTTCATCGGCAAGCACCAGTTTCGGCGAGTTGGCCAAAGCCCGCGCCACGGAAACCCGCTGCTGTTCGCCGACGGAAAGCTGCGAAGGTTTGTGATGCAGACGGTGGGCAAGACCGACCCGTTCCAGCAGATGTCTGGCACGGTTTTTGTCGTGTTTCCCGGAAAACGTCATGCCGATCAGAACATTCTGCAGTGCGGAAAACGCCTGAAGCAGGTTAAATGTCTGAAACACGTAACCGATCCGCTTGGCACGGAAAACGTCACGTTCCGCTTCGGTGAGTAACGGAATGTCCCAGCCGTCGATGAACACGTGTCCGGAAGTCGGACGCAAAATTCCGGCGGTGATATGGAGTAATGTCGTTTTGCCGCAGCCGCTCGAACCGACCACAACGACCTGTTCCCCGGACTCGACTTTCCATGCGGGAATATCAAGGATGGGGAGTTCCCCGCCGTCCGGTTCCGCATAAGATTTCTTCAAGTTTTTAATTTCAAGCATATTTTATTATCCTATTCGTAGTATTGAGTCCCGTAACGGGGCGAATTTTTGCTTCGCTCTCCGCAAAACCGCAGCCTCGTCGAGGGAGTCCATCAGTAAATGCTTTCCATTTCAGCATGGGTTGAAGCGAAAACCCGGCCGGGTTTTCCTCGCACCGGTACTTCGGTTCCAAACAATGTTGAACGGATTCATCGAAAGAGTCGGAAAACCGGTATCGCGCAATCTTCCGTACCAATGCGTTGAAAGCACAGGCACAAAAACAATCCGTCCCCGTAGAGAATCACACGGGAAAACCGGTCACAACCAATCAGAGACAAACTCAGACGAGCGGCGGCGCTCGGGCGTGAAGCGTCAGAAATGCTTCACAGGAAAGAGGAATCGGCGTCAAAGCCGCAACAGGGGAACATATTTCCGTTTCCTGCACGGCAAACGGCAGGAGAAACGGACACTGGAACGAAGAACAAAAAGAACAGACGGAACAATAATCGTCCGAATGTTGCTGCTGCGGATTTTGTTCCCTGTTTTGCGGATTTGTGTCCGGAAACGTCGCATGGTTATGGGAGCGGGAACAAGCCTTTTGCGTTTTTTCCGGCGTCGGATCACCGAAATGTCCGTCATGATTCCAGTGACAGCAAGGACTTCCCATGTCCGGAAGGAAGAGATGCAACCCGTCACTCACAATGCCGACAGGCGTAAAAGCCGCCAGTAACAAACAGGCGACGGTCCGCTGAAAGCCGAATGACAGGATTTTATGTGACATGGAAGAAAATTCACCGGTTAAAACAATAAGACATAAACTTTATTCTAATACCTGACAACCGGAATGTCAAGTCTATTTCTTTTTTTCTTTTCGCGG
>JAISQK010000226.1 GCA_031274255.1 Planctomycetaceae bacterium
ACTATGACTACAACAAGTGATGCACACATGTTGGCTCAATTCGGACAAAAGGTCAGTGAAATTCAAGCTGAATTAGCAGGGTTTGCCGGCAAGGTAACGAATGGTTTTCCCGACAGTTGCGATACCCCAACCGCCAAACAGGTTTTCGAACAAGCCGGACGGTTGAGTGCTCTTCTCAAACAATGTGCTGAATTGGCAGGTCAAACCGGCGCGGTTGCAAAACAAGAAGCATCGCGAATACAGGGAGGCGGATGAAGAGCCGCCCAGGATTCCGTTTCTACTGCATCGACGATTGGCACGGCAGCGGCAAGTTCATTATCGAAAAAACCGGGAATAGCGGCAAAAGTCATTGCCGCTGTGCTTGGTAAGATTCTTCATCTTCCTGACGGAGGTCAGGAAGCGAGTGAACAAGCGGCAAAAGCCGTGCAATTAGCGATAAATACGGTACCCGTTATAATACAAGGGATGGTAGAGCATCTGCCTGTCGAATTACGGGGACCGGTATTGGCTGCATACGAAGATGAAAACGGGGAAATAAAGTGGGGATATTTTTCCGCTTCGGAAGTTCAAAAAGGATATGTCCATTGTAACCGTTCCCGGGAAGTTGATAAAACAGAGTAGTTCATAATGAGAAGTATGTTGCCTTTTGGGGCGAAGAAAAGAAAACTCAAAAAACAAAATATGTGGGAACGGTTACTGTAAACATCCAATGGACAATGCGGATACGGTAATGCCGTATTGTCTATTAGTAGATGTTTACCAAACAATGGCCAAGTAAAAATGAATGAATACATAAAAAAGTTACTCTACCTTTACTGGAAACTTATAACATTTGCCGTTAGAAATATATCGAAAGGTCTATTAGCGGGCGAGAACGGCATAGGTTCTATTCTTATCGGAACCGTCGCTCTTTTGGTTGTTGCGGTTCCCTTCGTTCTTTTTGGGGGATTGGTACAGGTGCTCCCAACTATACTTCCAATTATACTCCCGATTGTTGTTTTATGTTTAGCCGCTGGTCTTGGGTGGAAACTCCTGTCTAACCGGCAGAAAGGGATAGATTTCAAATCGAGTCTCTTGGCACTCCTCCAATTTAACTGGTTGAAACTCCTGTTTCGGCAGCAGAAAAAAAAAGATTTTTGGGACGAACAGGACTTATGGGCGTGGAGTTCGGTCAAAGAAATTGCCGCTACGATTGGAACACAAGACAATGGTCGGAAAGCGGTACTCGCCCTCAACGATGCTGTTCCACACGTCTTGCTTGCCGGACGTGCCGGTTCGGGAAAATCGAATCTGTTACACGTTATCATTCACGAACTCGCCAACCGTTATAGTCCGGACGAACTTGAATTTTATCTTATGGATTATAAAGACGGAGTAGAATTTAATTCTTACGGCGGAGATAAAGCAAGCAGCGTTTCGGGATTGCCCCACGCCCGATTGGTTGCAACAGAAAGCGATGCGGAATACGGAATTACCGTCCTTGAACACTTGCAAAAAGAACTGTTGCGGCGGAATCATTTGTTCAGGAGCAATGGAATTAAAAATATCAAAGAATGTTCAAGAGGAACCTTGCCGCGAATTTTGGTAATCATTGACGAATTTCAGGTACTTTTTCAAACAAGCGATACAATAACGGCAAAGGTCAACGCTTTACTCAGTGACCTGTTGGGTAGAGGACGGAATGCCGGAATTCACATTTTACTTGCAACACAATCGGTGAGAGCATTGTTGGGGGTGTCGGGGTTCGGTGCGGTAAAAGCAAAACTTAATTGCCGAATTGCATTAGCGTGTTCGCAAGAAGAATCAGAGTTTATCTTGAGTTCGGGCAACCGTGTCGCCGGAGAATTGGGAGAAGAAAACAATAAATCCAGTACGAGATTCGGAATTCTCAACAATGATGACGGTAACCTGACGGCGAATGTTAGATTTGCAATTCCGTTTGCCGCACCGGACGCTTGTGTCGGACATCAGGCATTTTTGGTGAGTCAATTCACAGGAATACCAAAAGAGACGAAAGTTTTTTCCGGTTCTAAATCGCCGTCTATGCCGTCAGCACAATGGTTTAGGAATACGCAAAACAGACCAACACAAATTATTCTCGGTGAAGAACTTAATTTTGAAGCGAAGATGTTCTCCTTTGATT
Organism: Planctomycetaceae bacterium; assembly: GCA_031274255.1. Taxonomy (GTDB): domain Bacteria; phylum Planctomycetota; class Planctomycetia; order Pirellulales; family Thermoguttaceae; genus WRMR01. The sequence continues at coordinate 2,144 of JAISQK010000226.1, forward strand.
GGGAACAATATGCGGGCAACAATTTGTTGATTGCCGGTTTCGAGGAAGTCATTCACACTGGATTGCTGCGTTCTTTGACATTTAGCGCAGCAAATCATTTTGACCGGATTGTTTATTTTAGTGCCGACCGTAATTTTACATCGCTCGGTTTTTCTTTTCCTTCTATCGAAGTCAAACGTTTTGATTGGGACGGCAACATTGTAATGATCGTTGCAGAAATGAAGAGAAAGAAAATGCTACTGATTGTCGATTTGCTGGAAAACGCAAGAGTATTTTCACCGCCGAATTCTTATGGTTCCCCAAGCACACCGCCGTCTCCTGCCGAATTGTTTAAGCAGTTTTTGGAAGAAGCACCTCAATGCGGTTCGCATGTTGTTGCTTTTGCGGCAAATTGGAGACGGTTTGAAAATCAGTGCAGGGACTATTTACGTTTATTTGAATTGCGTATTGGCTTCAATTTAGACGAAATGAGTGCGGGTTCATTAGTCGGCACTCCCACGGGAATATTCAAGGGTTTGAATAATTCCGCCAAAGCGATTTTCTCTGATCTGCAACGTAACGAACAGGTATTGTTCCGTCCGTTTATTGTTGCAAAATAGGGAACTGGTAGAAAAACAGAACACTAATGTCCTTCAAACTGTAGCCTCACCGTATCGGAGGCCGGACATTTCAATGTTTGTCCCGGATGGACCTCTGGCTGCGGAACATCACCGGTACGCTTTTTATTCTGATCGGTCTCTGGTTTTCGTTGCGGAATTTCTGAGGACTCTTCACGGACTTTTCTGAAAAGTCTCTTCCAAGGCCGCTTCAAACACATCCAGCGACTCACTGTCGAACGCCGAATCCGCCAGTTTGTTAAGCTGTTCAAGGTCGGTGATTGTGAGGAGCTGCTTTCGAATTTGCGGCGCGACCTGCTTAAAACGCTTGGTTAAAATGGCAAAAATCATTTCCGCTTTGCCGAGGAGAATCCCTCTGGCTTCACCTCTGATTTCGCCTTTTGCTTCACCTTTTACGAAATTCTCATAAAGAGACTCTTCAATCCACGGCGGAATTGTGATCGTTTCATTGGTACCGCTCATTTCCTTTTTCACCTCTATAATCCTTTTTCGTCAGATATTTTGAATTACTCAACAAATAGTAAAGCAGATGCCGCCAACGATCCTGATACGTAGGAATGTGCAGCTTCGGCTTCAGTCTTTTGTAAATCCGCAGCATTCGTTCCGCAACGTCACGACGAAAAACGGCCTGCATCACCGATAACACACAATAAAGTTCAATATCTTCAGGAAAACCATCGTCTGCAACGGTCACAAGGTCAATCAGCATCACTTCGAAATCCGGTGAGAACTGTTTGAATCCCCTGAGCGATTCCCGAAGTTTGTCTGGAATCGGACCCGGTTGACGCTCCCTGTCCATGTTGTTTTTATCTCAAATTACTGCAGGATGTTGACCGAACTTACCCCCTCTTCTACTCCATTATACTTTCCTTTCGGCGAAAATACAAGGAAATCCTTAACACAGTGGAGGCAATAACCAGCGGGTGTCAATTCCATAAAATCAACCTTTGCGGCAAAAGAGAGTCCTTCACTCAAAAGGAAACGGAATTTCAGTGGAACTCTTCCGGTAAAGCGGCAGATAACGGTAATAGACCTCCAGAATCATGCACGCCATGGCGGTGTAGTAAAGCCGTCCTCCGGCGTCGTGGTGACCGCGTCCGGTGTCAAGTTCGTCCTGAATTTGCCTGACTTCTTCTTCCTGTTTCTTTGACTCTTTTTTTGCTTCTTCCTCCGTGTTATCCTTACCATCCTCTTCTTCTGTGCCGCTTTCAATAACTTTGTCAACATCATCCGGGTGCAGCAGGAACCAGCTTCCGCGTTTGTGACCTGTCTGTTCCTGGGATTTGATGAGCATGTCTCTCATCTCGCGATTCCATATCCCCCATTTTTCACCGCCATAATGATGAAGGACGAGTGCCGCGTAATAGCTGAAATAAATGTTTCCCGGATTCGGACCGTAACCGCTGATTTCGTCAATACCGCGTTCCAGAGCCGGATGACTCCGTTCCCAACCGAGGTACATTTGTGAGAGAAGCCCGATAGAAGTGGTCGCCTTGGAATCTTCGCCGCGGCGCCGTGAATTTGTGTAACCATAGCCGGAACCGTCATTGTAGGCGACGACTTTATCGAGGAAAAAGGTTGCTTTGTCGATGGTCTCCCGCGGAACAAAAAGTCCGCCCAAGCTCCCGCTTTTCAGTGCCATGAACTGCCAGCCGAAGACGGATGTGTCACCGGGTTGTTGAAACCGGTAACGCCAACCGCCGCCACGCGGGTCTTGAGCATTCACAATATACCGTATTGCTTCCTGTGCCGGTTCTTTGAGGTTCGGGTCGTGTGTCATGGCGTATGCCTCACAAAGAGCCGTTGTCGCGAGTCCGTGCGAATACATCTGTCCCCCTTCGTCCCAAAGTGAGCCGCCGTCCGGTGTTTTCTGCATATTTCGAACCAAAAATTGCAGACCTTTTGCCACTGTGTTTTTATAAATCCCGTTTTTATGCGTATAACCTGCTCCCAAAAACGGCAAAAGAGCCATTCCCGTCGCTCCGAAATAGTCATTCTGTTTGAGGGTTTCACCGGTCCGGCGGTCGTGATGATAGGAACGTTTTCCGACAGGACCGCATTCTTCAGCGCAACCGGTCTGAAGTGTGTGATCGAACGACCAACTCCCGCTGGAAAGCTGATGCCTGCTGATCCACTCCAAGGCCAAAGCGACGGCTCGTTCACTTCCTTCATTACCGCCTCCTTGAGCGATGAGGGTTCCTTTTGACTCACGTCCGCGTCCGCTCAAATCATTCCTGGAGATTCCCCCTTGTTGGACTTGCATCAAATCACTCACCGAAACAGAGGATGAAGCGGCAGGATCAAAATTCAGTACCGTTTTCTGTGATTCCGGCTCATTCACTCTGGAGATATTGATTTCCGGAACATTTGTATTCGGCTCCGCATGCAGAATTTCCTTTGACATATCGGCATCAGGACTGATGTTGATGCTTTCCGCGATCTTTTGTTCCGCAATACGGAGTGACGGTGAGTCTTCAAAAGTGGGCTGGAATATCATTTCATAAATCATCGGCGAGGAAGGCAATGTGAACAGAGTGAGTGCAGAAATCAAAATCAGGTGAATCAGAATACTGAAACATGAACCGGAAAGCCATTGACGCCGTAAACCTCCCCGGGACCCCGTTTTGGGATTCCCTTGATTGATTTTGAGGAAGATATTCTTGTCTTTCATTTGCGGAAAAGGTGAAAAGGACGGGAACAGGGGCTTTTATTCGGAAAGGAATCAGGTATAATACCTAAAAGCCGTTGAATTATGAACAGCAACACAATAAAGTACAGACAATCGATTATTTTAATATAATTCACTTTAAGTCAAAAGGTTACCATAAAATGGCAGGCGGAAAAAAGAATAAGAAAAAAGCGGAAACCGTATATCTCGTTTGCGAAGAAACAGGGGATTACAATTACATCCTGCGCCGCAAACCGGGAGGCGAAAAACTCAAACTGAAAAAATACTCCCCTCGGCTGCGAAAGCATACTCTTCACAACGAGAAAAAGAAGTAATTGGAACAAAAATCGTTCTTACCTTTCCGTTTGAGAACTGTTTGAATTTTGTATTGTATCTTGGACGACGCTTATGATGGTGCCGTTCGTGAGTGTTGTGTGTATTTCTTGATGAGGCCGTGCGTCATTCACGCTGTGGAGCAGTTGGTTGTTTTCGTTGAAAGTCAAACTGTATCCTCGGTTTAGAATCGAAAGCGGACTTAACGCTTCCAGTGTGGAGGAATATTGTCCGGTTTTTGTTTTTGCCGTGTTGAGAAGTTTCTCAATGCCGACATGGAGTTTTTCTTCCAGAAGGTCAAGATTCCGTTGTTGTGAATAAACCAGACTTTCCTTGGGATGTTTGAAAAGCGGATGTTCCTCAAAACGGCGGATTTTTTGTCGGGCAACTTCTATTTTTTGCGACAAAAAACGTTCCAGTGTCAATTGAGACCTCACCAAAATTTCCATTTTCTCTGTGTCATTAGGAGAAATCCGTTCTGCCGCCTCACTGGGGGTTAATGCACGGAAATCCGCCGCCAAATCACAGAGTGTAATATCAATTTCGTGTCCGACAGCGGAAATGGTAGGAATTTTCGATGCCGCAACAGCCCGAACCAGCGGCTCCTCATTGAATGTCCAAAGATCTTCCTGGCTGCCGCCGCCGCGGGTGATGACAAGACAATCAATGGTTACACTTTCCGGCGAATCATTCAGACGCTGAATCGCTCTTGCAATTTCCCTGCTTGCCCCATCCCCCTGAACTCTCACCGGAATAATCAAAACGTTAATCCGTCGTGTCCGCCGTCCGAGAATCTGCAGAAAATCGCGGACAGCCGCTCCTGTCGGACTCGTCACCAGTCCAATTCGCCTGACCGTTTGCGGGAGAGGACGCTTTTTTTCCGGAGCGAAAAGACCTTCCGCCTCCAGTTTGGCGTGAAGTTGTCGAAAAGCGAGTTCCAGTTCTCCCTGACCAAGCGGCTCAATGTGATCAATGACAAGCTGATACTTTCCATGCGGCGGGTAAACATCAATCCGCCCGTGACAAAGCACCATTTGGCCGTCACGAATATCAAACTTCACCCGCAACATGGCCGATTTCCAGACCACCGCCGGAAGTTGAGCGTTTTCATCCTTGAGCGTCAGGTAACAATGTCCTGACCGCGGCTTACTGACACCGGAAGTTTCCCCAAGGACCCAAACTTCCTCAAAAGCCGTTTCCAGAAGACCTTTGATTTGAGCCGTCAACAGGCCGACCGTGAGTGGTTCGATAGGATTTTGCATAACTGAGTAACGCCGCCTTTGATTTGTTTACGTCAGTATACACTTGCCGCAACCATTCGACAATGACAGCCGCAACCATCTGAAATCATTTCCTTTGAAACCTTTTTTTGAGAAAACACAGAAAAAGTAACAATCCCGCTTGACTTTGGGAATTGTCGGGGATAAAATAACAGTCATCAGGTTGATTTGTGTCAATCTGTTAAATTTTCGTTAAACGTTTTCGAAAAGAATCAAACAAATTTCCAAATTGAGGAGAAAAACCTTGCAAAAATTCACTTTGTGTCCGAAATGTCAAAATGGGGGGGGGGGGTAGTCTGTACGGCTTATCGTATTGCAGAAGCCAATGCTGCAGATGGAAATGCTGTCGATACGAAAAGTGCTGCAAACAGTCCCCAGAACTTTTTTGTCCGTTCAGAATCCACTCCCTATTCTGTTTTAACTGTCCGAATCGCTTTCACCTTGGTGGAGCTTCTTGTGGTGATTGCAATCATCGGTATCTTGATTGCTCTTCTTTTACCTGCGGTTCAGGCCGCCCGCGAAGCCGCAAGGCGAATGCAGTGCACGAATCATCTCAAGCAGTTTGCTCTCGCCGCTCACAACTATCATGATTCTCTCGCAACATTTCCGCCGCTCGGCGTGCCCAGCCCCGGCGGTAATTGTCAACATTTGAGTTGGTCGGTCATGATTCTGCCGTATCTTGAACAGCAAGCCGTTACCGAAATGATCGCTTCCGGCGGAACGGCGGCATCCGTGAACGGAACGCAAAACTACACACCGGGACGAGCCGCAGACCCGTGGGATGACAATTACAAGCCCTATCAGACAAGATTTGCGGCACGTTTTTGCCCTTCGGACGCGAACGCTTCCGTCCCAGCCCGAACAGGCGGATACACCGGCGGAATCAGTTATCGCGTATGCAGCGGCGATTGCACAACGAATCTCAACATTGGAATACCTAAATGGAGCGAAACAAGAGGCGTTTTTCAATTTGGGAACGGCAGAAATATGTCTAAGATTACTGACGGGACAAGCAATACGATGATGTTCGGAGAGTCGCTCACCTCGCCCGAAGGCGGTACGCTCATTGCCACGCAGACGATTTCTTTAATCGCGGAATCCCCCAATCAAATGATCGCGATTCTTGATCCGAACGACCGCAAATGCATTCTGTCTTCCAAACGCAGCAATTTGGGAGTTTGGAAGGGGACGCGTTGGAATGATCCGGC
>JAISQK010000233.1 GCA_031274255.1 Planctomycetaceae bacterium
ATTGAGAAAAAAATCGACCGGATCCGTTTGCTTCCAAGACCGCTTCGGGACTGGACGGTATTTTTCTGGTATTCGGATAAGAAAACGAGGGACGAAATGAAAACGTTGCTTGAAGAGAGCGACCCGATGGTTCAATTGGCGTATGAGAAATATGACCTTTTCACGCAAGATACGGAACTGCGTCTGATGGAAGAAGCGAGGCAGCAATATCTTCACGACCGCGCCAGCGAACTGGAATATGCCGAGCGAAAAGGCCGCGAGGAAGGTGAAGCGGTCGGGCTGGAAAAAGGGAAAATCGAGACCGCCCGGAATTTCAAACGTCTCGGCGTGGAGCATGAGACGATCGCGAAGGCGACCGGTTTGCCGGTCGAGGAAATTGACTGGCTGGACTGATCCGGCCGGGAAGCCCCGGCGGGCGATAGGCTCACGCTCACTACGTTCGGTTCGCTTTCAATGGAGAATCTTTCCATCCGCTTGCGAATGTGCGGTGAAGCAGCATGCTTCCCGCTCCGAAAGCCACGGACCCGCTCGTGTTACTCGCTGGTATCGGTAAGCGGAACAAAAGGAAAATGGTTGGAAACGTTATCCAACGGAAAGCGAACCGAACGTAGTGAGCGTGAGCATATTGGGATCCAACGTGCTACGTTGGCGCCGGGGCTTCCCGGCTGCGGTGGAACAGCATGTTCCCCCGGAAAAGCCGCGGTCTCATCTTCCGGTCAACAAGGTGACAGTGACCGGTTTCGGAGGAACCGGAATCGGAACCAAACCTGACGGTGTTGCCGACTCTTCCTGCGGCGGCGCAAGCGTCGGAGAAGGCGTGTCACTGTTTGTTTCCCCGCCGGATGTTTCCCTTTCCGAGGTTTGACAAGCCGGATCGCAAGCTCTGCGGACTTTCTCGCATGGTTTGGGAGTGTATTCCTCACAGGTTGTTTCGATACGGCAACAGCAGGGAGGATTAAACCAGACCGGAATCGCCGGCCAGTAAACATACGGTTTTTCGTACTTCGGTATTGCCGGCTTGCCAGGTTGACCCGGCGTCTCCGGTTTTTCCGGTTTGTCCGGTGTTTTAAGCGACGCCGGATAGAAGATCGAAAGATTCACATCCCGCCATTTTCCCGGGAAAGTCTCGCCGATGCCCGGCGCGAATTTGCCGTTCGTTCCATCGTTGCTCTCCTCAAGGTGTCCGGCAATATAATCGGCATACGTGTAACCGTAATGTTCAAAGTCGTAATCAAGTCCGAGTCCGTGACCGGCACCGGGCCATGCCCCGAGGGCGTAACGGTAACTGCCGTCGGTGTAAACGCCCTGAGCGGCGGTGCTGTCGACCGTCACGCCGGACAAGACCGCTCCGTCGGCAAGCTGCATGGCCGAAGTTTGATTGTCACGCATCATCCGCCATCCGAAAAGACTGACATAGTTTGCGGAAAACGAAGTGTCATACGGACGCACTTCACGGCCGATTCTCGCTCCGCTGTCCATGACCAAAGCCCCTTCCTTTTCGCCGTTAAAACGTGCTTTGAGTTGATCAAGACTGCTCAGATGGGTTCCGGTCAAAGGATTCACAACACTTCCGTCCGTGATTTCACTCAAACGGTTCATCGCGTAACCCGCCACCACGACGGAACTGTAACCGCCCGGCAAGGGACGGTTCGTATGTCCGATCACGGTGCTGCCGTTGCCGGTCATGCGGATGTTTTCCCCGGCCAAAGCCTGGACATTTCCGAAAAGGAAGTAAAGGTTCAGGTCATTCGGTTTGGAGCCGGGGTTGGTATGGCTGTCTTCACCGAACATGGTGTATCCGATTTGAGCGGCACCGCCGTTGTCCGCTTCCAGGATAATGTCTCGGGACGCGGTGACCAGTGTGTTAAAATGCCTGTTGTCGTTGAGTTCGTAAGCCACGTAAAGATAATCCCCTGAATGTCCGATTCCGGCGTAACCGTCGTTTGCCGCCTTCAGTTTGACACTCCCGTAGGAATCCACATTAATATTGCCCAGGACGATTCGCGGGTCTTTCCAGGTGTAAATGCCGCCGTAATTTCCCTGAACATAGTGTCCGATCTGAGCAACGCTTCGGCCGTTACTGTCAAGGGAGACATCACCGCCGGTCAAAATATTGATGTCTCCTCCGGTCAGGTAAATTCCGTCCGCCGTGACACTCACAGGGTAGGCCTCCAAAGCACTCAGTGATTTCGGCAAAATCGCATGGCCGATCAGACTTCCCTGGAGATAAAGTCCGTTGGCGGCGGAATTGTCACTGCGGATTCCAAGGTTACCCGCCGCGCGGACATCAATGTTTCCCCGCGCGAAATAGAGGGAACCGTCGGAGTTATTGAGTCCCAGATCCAGAATACGGCTGTCGGTGTCGTAATAATGATAACCGATTTGGGAGAATCCGCCGGATTCCGAATTAATCAGAATATTACCGGAGGAGGTGACGGACGTGGTGCCGAGACGGCTTCCGACGCTGACTCTTCCGCCGTCAAAAGAAGCAAGAGTCACATCCGCTCCCTTCACGGTCACATCACCGGTTCCATACGCATTGACCATCGTCAGATTGGTCGCCACACTTCCGGTGTCCCTCGTTTCAAAAGTGACATGACCGGCCGCGTTGATATCAATATCCGCGTTTGTTGTCGCCATAATGGTCGAGGTGAGCCGGACATTTCCGGTACCGTTGATATGGATTCCGTTATCCGCATTTTTGTCGCCCGTCGCGGTCACTTTGGCGAAGTCCATTTCAATGTTCTCTCCCCGGATTTCGACTTGACCGGCAGCGGGATTGTCCGCCGTTCCGTCCGCCTGTAAAACACCGGTGTTTCGGATGTTGCCGTGATCGGCGACCAGCAGGATTCTTCCATTCCGATGGACCGCGGAATTGGCGCGGATGGTGCCGCTGTTATTAATGGCAAGAGCGTAGATGTTGCCGCCGACCGCTTCCAGACGGGCATGGACCGCTTCGATAGTTCCCGTTTGTGTGATTCCTGTTCCGCCGATGAGGTCGATTGCGGCATTCACCGCGAAGACCGGATGAGCCGGATCGACAAGGGTGGCGGTGATTTTTCGGCCTGCAAGAAGTTCGACGGAACCGTTTGCCGCGGAAATGTCTCCGTTATTGACGACATTGGTTCCCAGCAGAATGACCGAACCGTCACCGGCCCGGATGGCTCCGTTGTTCTCAAGCACCGCCGAACCGGCCGCTTTTTCAAAGGTCATCGCACCGCCGTTGAGAAAGTTGTCTCTCTGGGCATCCGTCACGCCGAGCGTCGAACCGACAAAAGCCTTGGCGTTGATCCGGGCACTGCTTCCGATGACCATGCCGTTCTGGTTGACCACGAACACCGCGCCGTTGGAATTGAGCATCCCGTGAATCTGCGTGGAATCAAGACCTGTCACACGGTTCAGCACGGCCCCGTTGGCATCGGAAAAATTGAAATTTGCGGTTTCTCCCGCTCCGATGTGGAATTGACTCCAGTCAATGGCGGCACGGCCTGCGGAGATGTCGATATTGCTGACGTTTCCTGACGGCGGTCCATAGCTGACGCCGCCGGTATGAGAAAGCATGTCACCGGGCGAAATCGACAGGGAAACATCGGCTAAAATCATCAAACTGCACGAAAAAGCGGCAAAAACCCCAAGATTTTTGAAAAGACGAGTTGTCATCTGCATTTTCAATCCTAAGTAAGGATGTGACGGAAAAGGAAAAGAGTGTGAGAAAAGGTGAGGCACTCCCTGCGACTTATTATAATCGGAATAAACCGAAATCCAAATAAAATCGCTGAAAATCTACTGAACGCAGATTTGATGCCAAACTTAAAAATTTTGAAAAAATATCGGACAACCTGCCGCCGCCTCTTTTTTTACAACTTCAGTTGAAAAAAAGATATGTTTTCAAAATAAAACATCACCGGAAAAATGTTGCGTTTTCACACAATCGGTGTTGACCGGTTTCAACAAAAGGCGAAAAAACCGGTCCTGCTTGGAGGACGGTTTCGCGGAAACGCTGGACAACCGGGTGTGTTGCGGTACAATGATTGCGCAGATGATGAAAGTTATAATGATAGAGGTTGTTTTCATCGAGTTTTTTTTATTGCTTTTCCCCTCTTGCCGATGAGAAATTTCATGACCGATTTCAAAAATCCCTCCGGCGGCAGGGAACCTGACATTACCGGGCGGCTGCGGTATCTGGTTCCGTTTCACCCCAAAAGACATCCGCATTTCTTTACCGACATCCTTGTCATCGGCGGCGGTCTGGCCGGTTTTCAGGCGGCCCTGTCGGTGGATCCGTCGCTGCAAGTGCTCGTCGTCTGCAAGGACGGACTGGAACAGTCCAACAGTTGTAACGCTCAGGGGGGAATCGCGACCGTTTGGGACAAAGACGATCGGTTCGCCAGACATGTCGAGGATACACTCATGGCCGGCGGAGACCTCTGTGACAGGAAGGTGGTTGAATGGGTCGTCGAAAACGGTCCGCCGCACATCCGCAAACTTTTGGAAATCGGCGTCCGTTTTGATCAGACCGCGGAAGGGGAGCTGCTTCTTTCACGGGAGGGAGGCCACTCGCACAACCGCATTTTACACGCACTCGGCGACGCCACCGGCCGTGAAGTGATGCGGGGAATGATCGCGGAAATTCTCAAACGTCCGAACATCCGTGTTTGGGAAAAGACGTTTGCGCTCGACCTGCTGACCTGCGAAAACCGGTGCCGCGGAGCCATTGTCTCGTGGACGAAGCAGAACGAACGGGAGCTGATTTGGGCGAAACAGGTGATTCTCGCCACCGGCGGTATCGGTCAGGTTTACCGCGAAACCACCAATCCCGACGTGGCCACCGGCGACGGAATTGCCATGGCGTATCGTGCCGGTGCGGAAATCCGCGACATGGAGTTCATCCAGTTTCACCCGACGGTGCTTTACATTGCCGGAAGCAGCCGTCATCTCATCACGGAAGCGATGCGGGGCGAAGGGGCGAGACTGATTGACCGTGAAGGCCGCCGTTTCATGTATGATTACGATTCCCGCGGCGAACTGGCTCCGCGTGACGTGGTCAGCAGCGCCATTGTCCGGCAGATGCAAAAAACGAATCACCCGAATGTTTATCTTGATATTTCTCATAAGGATTCCGGGTGGGTTTATGACCGTTTTCCCGGAATCACGGAAGTGTGCCGGAAGTTCGGAATTGACATCGCTCAGGATAAGATTCCGGTGCGTCCCGGTGCGCACTACTGCATGGGCGGCATTACGGTGGACCTCCATGGCAAAACGACGCTTCCCGGACTTTGGGCGGCCGGAGAAGTTGCGTCCACCGGACTTCACGGCGCCAACCGGCTGGCTTCAAACAGTCTTCTGGAGGCGATGGTTTTCGGGAAATCCTGCGGCATTCATGCGTCGGAAGAGGCATTCCCTCAAAAGGACGACTACCGTGCGGAACCGATCGAAAACAAACCGGTCTCCGGCGGCGATGACGTGATCGACATTGCCGACATTCGCAATTCGCTCAAGGCCCTGCTGTGGCGCAACGCCGGTGTGGTGCGGACCGGCAAAACGCTTCAGGAAGCGTTGGAAGACACCGAACGATGGTCGCGGTATGTCTGGGGGCGCCAGTTCCCGTCGCCGCCGGGCTGGGAATTACAGAACATGCTTTTTGCGGCACGGTTGATTTTGAGAAATGCACTCCGGCGTGAAGAGTCGCGGGGATCGCATCAGCGGAAAGACTTTCCGGACGCATCACCCGACGGCGGTCAGACCCATTGGACGTCCCAAAGGAAATAAGTTTGGCTGGAAATCCATCACTGATACCGGCAATAAAATCCGTGACCGGCATCCGGCAAGTGATGGAGAATCATTCTGACAGGATTACGGGGCGGTTCCGTAAGCCGCCTGCTCGCCTTCCGGCTTTTTCTCCGTTTCGTTCCGCTTCGGCCTCGCTGCCGGGGCTTCATTACGTCGTCCTGAAGGCATTGCGGTCATATCAAGCGTTGAGCCGACCGGTAAAACCGTGATTTCAGGGGCGGCATTCTTCCGCAGGGAAACATGATGGATCTCATGAATCAATCCCGCGGCGGGGTCAATCCGGTCCAGTTTTCC
>JAISQK010000325.1 GCA_031274255.1 Planctomycetaceae bacterium
AAAAATAATCGGATCAAAATCGGAACCGGAAACATTGCCAAATGTCTCAACAGGATCAATCCCAAGTTTTTGAATAAGAACCTGACGAAAATGGAAAAAAGACTCCTGTAACTGATTTCAGGGAAACCAGTCATCACCCTGACCGATGTCAACTCCATCGTTATCACCGTCTTCAGTATTACCGCCTCCGATGCCGCCTCCGGTATTGCCGCCTCCGGTATTGCCGCCTCCCGTATCACCGCCTCCGGTATCACCGCCTCCCGTATCACCGCCTCCCGTATTGCCGCCTCCCGTATTACCGCCTCCCGTATTACCGCCTCCCGTATCACCGCCTCCGGTATCACCGCTTCCGGTATCACCGCCTCCCGTATCACCACTTCCCGTATTGCCACTTCCCGTATTGCCCGTACTCGGAAAAGGAGTATAAGCATTTGGGACTTCTGGATAAAAATAACCGAGACCGTCACCCGCAGGTGTCAGATTGATCGGAATGTCAAGCACCAGAGCATAATAAGTGCTGTCCCCTTCCGTATTACGACCGGTTTCCGTATACGGAACTTTGCAATATTGACCGTTCGACTCCAACAAGGCAAAACCGTCATCCGTAAAACCGACAACCTTAATGCCGGGGGCTATCTCCAAAGAAGCGACCACCTCACCATTGCTCACCTCCAATTGACGACCAAAAGGCAATGTCCATAATTCCCCCGTTTTCGTGTAAACCTTGCCGTCAGGTGTCTGCCAACCGGTGATTTCCAAGGGGTTGTCAACGGAAGATAAATCGAAATCCGAACGCGACAGCATAGGGGAGGACATCAGGGAATACGGAACCATCGGATTTTGCGGATTCAAAAAACCGCCCCTCCAGTTCTGATTTACATCCATGTAACCCAGTAACTTGCCGTCCGAATAAAAAGGAACATAACCAAACACATCAGGAGAAACAGGAAGCAAATCTATTCCATATAAAGACAAATCATTCGGATCCCAATAACCAACCACAACACCATCCTTATAAACCGGATAAAGAGAGGGATAAAGAGTGGGATCAGGAGGAACCAGCGGGGAGGGATCGTCCAAATAATAAAAACCCTTTAGAAACCCATCCTCGTCATCCCAGACCCCAATCCCCGGCAGGTACAAATAACGGTCATCATCCCAATCTGACGGGCGAGACGGCAATATTATTTGATTATAATTATAGGTATAGGCACCAGGTCCATATTGATAGTAATAATACCACTGACGCTCCAACTTATGACCGTAAACGGACAAAACCATATAATATTTTTGTCCGGTATACCCGGAAGAATTTGAATAAGGCTCAGAACGGATCTCAATACAATAGACACCGGGTATTTCACCATTGCGTATTTTTGTATTGGAAGCATATTCACTACTGCCGGCATACACTTCCGAATAAGCGAAAAAAGAAAAAAACAAAAATACAATCAACAAAATCCGTTTCATGTCAAACACTCCCTTTCTCAAATGAATCAACAAAAAGTTCAAACAGCTTTGCACCAAACATCATACTCAAAACAAAAAGAATCCCCCGAAGATAAGGGGCTTCGTCGGACGGTTCCGGCATGGCCGATGGTTCGGAAACGGGTGTTTCCTGTTCTGATTCCACCTCTTCGGCAAAAACGGAATGGCAGACGGCATCAGGAACAACAACCGGAAAAAACACCAGTAAAAAAATCAGATAAAGAACATTCGGTTTCATCTTTCACCCCGTAAAAAAAGACGGAGGAAGTCGTGAAAACCCGCTCCGCCTCTCAAAAAAGTCCGTTAAAAACTATTTCGCCATACCCTTAAACAGACGATACAGGTAACGGGCTCCCCAGATGGAAAGGCCAAGACCGATGGCCGCGAGGATCGCCGTCGCAGCATAACCAAGTACCGATGTAATCACACCGGCATAGTCCACATCCGGAATCTGAACATCCACCGTACCGTTCTGAGCAAAAATCGGGGAACAAAGAACCGTTGTTATGCCGAGCAAGGCAAACGCAACAGCACCAATGCGAACCTTGTGAAGATTCGCGGAAACAAACAAAACACCATTTTTCAAAACGTCCATGTTTTTACCTCATATGGTTTAACGGACGAACAACTTAAACGCTCTCGGCAACATGCCGAAAGACCACATCAAAAACGACAGGCTTATCCCCGTCTTAAAACCGAACAGACAAAGTCCGGTTAAATCGCTCATGAATTTCCTCCTTGAATCAAAACGGACAACCGGCCACGGCATAATGACGAAAATTCTGCAATTGCACCTCTTCATCCCACAAAACACGAAACGAATGGACGGCGTCCGCCTCCGCGTGAGCCGCACACGCCTGACGCGGATCACGCCGCCAATCGGGAGCGTCGGGACACTCCACTCCTCTGACAATGGCCAACTCTTTCACCCGTTCCAGAGAACGGAAAAAAAGCCGACTCATATGTCTGGAAAACAGATCAAAACAGTAGGAAAACGCCGCTTTTTCATTCTCAAACGCTCCTTTAGCCACGGCCGCCACCGTAGCCATACAGCCCACCGCCTGTTTAATCAAAGATTCACCGGTACAGCGAAGCTGACGGCGGTCACGTTTGTCCAGCGGCTTGCGATAACCTTCCACGCCGGGAAAATATTGCTTGAACAGGTCGATCACTTGTTGCCAGACCGAATGAAGCTTTTGCCGCGTTTCGTTTCCTTTCACTTTTTCATTTTCCAAAAGACGAAACCAGTCAAACGTGAGATATTCCACCAATGCCCGCTCTCTCTGCAATAAATCAAGCATCGTATCAATCCCAAAATCCTTCAACGCATCACGGCGAAGGCGGAACTCCACACGGGTCAATTGTTCCGGAAATTCACCGCCGAGGCATTCATTGACAAGAAGATTCAGTTTGACCTCGTCGCAGGTATCAAGGAGTTCTTTGATTTTGTCATAAATACAAAGCTGAATCTTACTGCCAAGCGTGAAACTGCTGATCGGTTTGCGGTGATCCCCGTAATACGAAAATTTCGACGCACGTTTCACGCAGCAATTGCTGAAAACCGGTAAAATCAGTTCCGAAATATCACACTCCACAAGCACCTGCAAATCGGCTCGGCTCGCGTTGCTCACTGGTACCCATCGGCGGAACAAAAAGGAAGCGGTTGGAAAGATGATCCATCGGAAAGCGAACCGAACGCAGTGAGCGTGAGCAAACCGCCCGTCGCGGCTCGCGACCGGTGTAGCAGCATGCTGCTGAATTTATCAAATAGAAATGAAAGTGAGGAATAGAATATGAAACGATATTTTTTTATTTTTGCGTTATTGTCACTGCTGGCAACAGCCGGTTGCAGCCGTAATATCGGTGTTTCGGGCAGGGTGACCTTTCCAGACGGTTCGCCGCTGACACAAGGGTTCGTCATTTTTGAATCCGGCCCTTATCAGGTGTTCGGCAGGATTGACGAATCCGGCAATTACAGGATGGGGGAAGACCGTTCCGGCCAGGGAATCAAGCCGGGCGAGTACAACGTCCGCATTTCGGCTCAGTCCGGCGGGGGAAGCGATGGTGCTCCGCTTGTGCGTTATGTCGCAGTGAAATATGAAAACACGGCAACCTCCGGTCTTGTCTGCAGCGTGCAAGGTAAGACCGTGTTCGATATGACTGTTGAAAAACCGTAAGAACTTTGCGCCGAATCGCTCTGAACCGTTGTGCCGGTTGAGTGGTATACTCCTGACCGGATCATCACGACGCGGAAGTCCTCCGTCCTGAAGCTTCCGCGGTCAAACAGAACGGCAAATTTTCCTCGTGTTCACCGACGAGCACACTTTCGGTATGTAAAAACCGGACGAAGGGCATTCACGACATACGGAACTTTGAAAAATAGACACAGAAAACCCAATTTGCCGTGCAAAACTCTCACGATATACAATTTCGGTTTGAAAGACGCCTCGCCCGACAATTCCAAAAAGACATAACCAACGATATGACAAGATGTTACAAAAATGGAGCGGAAGGGGATCGAACCCTCGACCTTAGCATTGCGAACGCTACGCTCTCCCAACTGAGCTACCGCCCCATGAATAAAACCATCATGATTCGACGAATATACATGGACCTGTTATTTTGTCAAGGGCTGAAGAGACATTAAATGATCATGGCCACCGTTTATTCGGAGCATTACAGCAGTATCATTCATTACGACAGTCTTTCTGTACACGAGCGAATGAGCAATGAGACCGGCATGGGATCGGATTGGTGTTATCCTTTATTTTGGAGACAAAAATCGGTTTCAAGTTTCCCTTTGAAAAAAAGAGAATTTTTCACGCAGTCTTCTTTTATCCCCGCGGGTGATATTTGGCGTGAACCGCTTTCAACCGCGAGGGATCGACATGCGTGTAGATTTGGGTCGTCACGATACTGGCGTGACCGAGTAACTCCTGAACATGCCGCAAATCGGCACCGGCGGAGAGCATGTGCGTCGCAAAACTATGACGCATTGTGTGCGGGCTGACATCCGTGGAAGCTCCCACCCGTAATGCGTACTTTTTAATCAATTCCCACAACCGTTCCCGGCGGATCGGGTTACCGCGGCGTGAAAAAAACGCCAAGGCCGGGTCTTGTGCGTAACTCAATGTTTCGAGCCGTTCCGTCATACACCACAGCCGAAACGCTTCAATCGCTTTGCGACCAAGCGGTACGATCCGTTGTTTGTTCCCCTTGCCTGTACAGATGCAGTATCCTTCCTCAAGGTGAACATCCTGCATTTTGAGGTTGACGATTTCCGACGCACGGCATCCGGTTGCGTAAAACATTTCGAGAATCGCCCGGTCGCGCCGCCATGACAATTCCCCTTCCTGCGGCGACTCCAGCATCCGGTCCACTTGCCCCGGAGACAACACATGCGGAATCCGCTCCCAGAGTTTCTGACTTCCCAGCAGTTCCGCCGGATTCGTTTTGATCACGGTTTCGAGCTGTAAATACCGGAAAAACACACGCAACGAAACAACATGCCGTACCAGGGTCGCCGGAGCGAACCGTTGGGCATGAAGCCAATCCACATAATCGGCAAGCTCGCGAATCGTCAAATCCGCGACAGACCGGCCTCGCAGCCAGACAAAAAAACGTTTCATGTCCCGTTCATAGGCCGCAAGCGTGTTGACGGAAAGCTGGCACTCCCCGCGAATGTAGTTCAAAAACGAGTCGAGCCAGATTTCCTCCGCCGGTTTGACCGCAATGCGGTGCGGTACCAATTTACGGCGTCTCGGATTCTGAAGGATCGGCTCTTCCATGATTTTCTTTTCGGTAACAGAATGATTTTACCACTCATTATCCGTAAAATCACTACAATTGACACACAATCACCATCTCTTTTATCGTGTTTTTTGTGAGGTATACTTCATGAAATTGTTCCGCCTGTTGTTTTTGATTGCTGATTTTTATTCAAATGGATTTACTTGCACCGATTTCGCGAAATCTCATTGCTCCCCTTTGGGCGAAGTGGGAGAAAAGTCCGTATCTGTCGCATTACAAACGGTTTCTGAAGACACAATATGCCCCTCTGGAGACCATCCGGGAAAGTCA
The DNA here is from genome assembly GCA_031274255.1 of Planctomycetaceae bacterium. Taxonomy (GTDB): domain Bacteria; phylum Planctomycetota; class Planctomycetia; order Pirellulales; family Thermoguttaceae; genus WRMR01. The sequence goes on from JAISQK010000325.1 coordinate 5,569, forward strand.
GACGGCCAAAATGCGGGAAATCGTGACCCATGCTTACCGGACCTGTCCATTTTGGCGTGAACGCTTTGATTCTTGTAGTATTAAACCGTCGGACATTCATCAGTTGGAAGACCTTCGACAGCTTCCCTTGCTCACCAAAACCGACCTTCGGACGCGGCTGGACGACATGATTTCCACCGACTACTCCGACCGCTCCCGGTTGACACGGCACGAAACCTCCGGCTCGACCGGGGTTTCCGTCGAAGTTTTCTCCGATGAGGAAAGCGACCAGTTCAAACGCGGTGCCGTTCTTCGGAGTGATGAGTGGACAGGCTGGAAACTCGGAGAGCGAAGAGCTCTCATTTGGGGAAATCCGCAAATCCGCACCAACTGGAAGGGGAAAATCCGCCGGTTCCTCCTGGACCGCGACTACGTTTATCTCGACACGCTGAAAATGGATGAAGCGGCAATGTCGCAATTTGCCGACGCCTTGGTTGCCGCACCGCCGTCCATGTTGTTCGGACACGCTCACTCCTTGTATCTTTTTGCCGGTTATATTCAAGCGAAACGGCCGAATGTCAAAATCCGTCCGCATGGAATCCTTTCAACATGTATGGTGCTTCATGATTATGAACGGAATTTACTGGAAGAAGTGTTCCAATGCCGGGTCGTCAACCGGTACGGCTGCGAAGAAGTCTCGCTTATTGCCTGTGACTGTGAAAAACAAGAAGGCTTGCATGTGAACACCGACGCTCTTTTTGTGGAGTTAATGGATTTCCAGGGGAATCCGTGTCCTCCCGAACAGCCGGGACGAATCCTCGTCACGGACCTCTGTAACCGTGCCATGCCGATGATCCGTTATGAAGTCGGCGATACGGCGGTTTGGGCCGGCAAACCCTGTTCCTGCGGCCGGACATTGCCGCTCTTTTCGCAAATTGAGGGGCGTGTCGCGGATTACGTCATGACAAACAAAGGGGAATACATTTCCGGCATTTCACTGACAGAGAACTTTGCGTGCATGGTGGACGGTATCGCCCAGCTTCAGATTGTTCAGGAAGAGATTGACCGGTTCACTTTCAATATTGTGAAAGCTCCTGATTTTGGGGAATCAACCCTGACCCGACTGACAGAACTTGTCCGCAAGCGGTTCGGAAACGCCGCGGTCTATCAATGTGTCTTTATGGATAAAATTCCTCAGGAAAAGAATGGAAAATACCGTTTTTGCATCTCAAAAGTCAAAAAAGAGTTTCAATAATGGAATCCATGGTTACCATAAAGGAATAATAACGCTTGACAAAGCAACGGCTTCTGCTAAACTCGCTTTGAATGTTATCACTTGCAGCGTAGAGAGACCATGACCGTAACGTAGCGGATTTAGGGGACACTTGCTTTCCGGTCTCTTCAAGACGGTCGGCTTTGAACTGCGGTTCCGTCTTCATTTCTTCTCACGGGAAAATTTCAACCGGCTTGAGTTTATGATATGTTGTCACGAAAAATCAACAGTTATGTTGTCATTCCGGCACGGTATGCTTCGACACGTCTGCCGCAAAAAATGCTCCTCGCCGAGACCGGCAAGCCGCTCGTCCAATATGCGTATGAAGCGGCGAAGAGAGCCGAATATCCTGTCGGGGTGACGATCGCCGCGGACCATCCGGCTATTTTTGAGGCGGTCAGGAATTTCGGCGGTGAGGTTGTGATGACCGATCCCAATGCGGCAAGCGGCACGGACCGAATCGCTGAAGTGGCCCAATCACTCCCCGATATTGACATTTTTGTCAATGTTCAGGGGGATGAACCGGAAATGTCCCCCGTTTCCATTGATATGCTGATTGAACTTCTCGCGGACAATCCTGACGTTCCCATGGCGACACTTTGCACTCCGATCCGCGACAAAAATCAACTGGAAAATCCGGCCTGCGTTAAGGTCGTGCGTGACCGGAACGGGCGGGCCTTGTATTTCAGCCGCAGTGTGATTCCTCATCCGCGAAATTGGACGGAAGAAATGTTGAATTGTGAGCCGCCGCTGTTCTATTTGCACCTGGGACTTTACGCTTACCGCCGTGATTTCCTTCTCCAAATGCCTCATCTTCCTCAATGTCCCTTGGAAACGGCGGAATCACTGGAACAGCTTCGGGTTTTGTACAATGGGGATCCGATTTTGTGCGGAGTCACACCGCATTCCTCGGTCGGGATTGACACGCGTGAGGATTATGATGCCTTTGTGAGCCGGACAGGGAAAAAAGAGAAGTGAGGACGAATTGTGTCGGAAGATGTCACGGATTTGTATGGAACAGACCCCCATCTATCTGTCAGACAATTACGGCGGATTGAAGAATCAACAGCTATACCTTACAACGGCATTAACTGACTCTTTTTAAGTTTTTGGAAATCGAGTTTCATGAGTGTGGCAAGTTCGGATTGATAATCGGTTTCGACACGGCTCAGGCAATGATTTATACCTGAAGTGAACTCATCGAAGGTTTCGTAGTAAATATTGTCCAGACATTTCTTCTTGACAAATTTCCATAACCGTTCAATCAAATTCGGAGAATAACTCGGAAGAAACAGTAACGTGATTCCAAACTCCTTCGCCAAGCCCTCCACGAGTTTGCCATGTTGATAACGTGCATTGTCCGGTACGATTACGATTGGTCGCCCCGCCTATTGCACGGACAATTTTCGCAACATCTCGCATACGGTCACCGCCGTAATGTCACCGCCGTAATGTCACCGTCGTTCGCGACGACGGTTAATTGTCCACTGATCGCATTATACGCTTCCAGAACATTCCAACGTTTTCGTCTCAAAGGACTGCGAAGGAAGATTCGGGTGAAACACCATAAGTACTCGAGAAACGCCGCTTGAACAAAATGGACTCCGTCCATGAACAACAACACCGTCTCACCTGCTTTGGCCCTCGCTATTTCAGGCTCCAAATGTTTTTTTGAATTCCTCCTGCTTTTCCAAATTCGCTTTGGCGGGAAGGACTGCCGTTTTACGGAATGTCATTCCGATGGTTCTCATGAAGATGCGTACACGTTGCGGACTTCGCTTGACGCCGGTCCATTGTTCGATACGGGCTGCCGCTTCCTTGGCGGAAGCGGGCGGACGTGATTGGAATTCGCGGATAATGGAGCTTCAGTGTTGTGCCGGATCACTCGTGGGGTGATATATGAATCCATGGCTGTCACAAGTTGGATGCCGCCCTTTTGGTACATGTTAATCACACCTCGAACGGTAGGAGGGGTTTGGCGAACGAGGTGTGCGATTCCGGTGCGAATTTGCCGCAGGCATGCAGCCAAAGGATTTCGAACCGCCGCATGACTCGTTCGTCCGGATAGCTGTAACGTCATCGTTGGAACGTCTTCCGTTCTTCCTCCGTATAATGAGCCCGCAACATCATCTTCCTCCTGAAAAAACTTAGTCGAAAAACAAGAATTATATCAGTTTATACCTATCTTGAAAATAGATGTTTATTAACGTTGAGGGGTATATCACCCCTTTTTTGAAAAGATCGTATGCAAAAAACATTGACGAAAGAAGAACTCGCCGCCCATCTCAGTGGGATCGAATATCGTGATTCGATTCCGAAGGAACTGCTGGACGGCAGCGCGGCACGGGAAGCATGCTGCTTCACAGCAGTTACCTCATCGTCACTTCGTTCCATTCGGCTTCCAATGGAAACGTTTTTCCACTCGCGAACTCCAGCGACGAAAAAACGTTTCCAACTGGAGACCGAAGGCAAGTGCGGTGTAGCGTGCTACGCTACCGAAAGAAATTGACGACCAAACCAAGTTCGGTGATTCCCTGCCCGCGCAACTCCTGACGAACCGCCGAAATGTTCTCCTGCATCGCCGTGGAACGGGAAACCCAGAGAATTCCGTCCGGCAGAAAAAGCTCCAGAGCCGCCAGTGCCATTTCCGTGTTGGCGGATGCGGCATGTCCGCAGTCAATGAGGATCATGTCGGACTTTTCCATGAATGCGGACACCATCTCCTGCGTTTTTTGCTGAAGTTGAGCCGGATCAATATTCCGCCAGGTGTAATGAGTGTTACGCCGGAGCGGAATCACACAGAAATTGTCCGCGGAGCATGAAATCTCTTCCGGTAAAGTCTTTTCTTCAATAAGGTCTCCCCAATTGGGAGGCGGGAAAATTCCCAAAATCTCCGCAAGTGCCGGTGAAAGAAAATGAGCGTCAATGACCGTGACTTTTCGTCCCAATCGCGTCAGTCCGTGCGCCGCGCACAATAACATGGTCGAACAGCCGGTCAGAGGTTCCGTTCCGCAAAACGCGATTCGGGTGTGACCATCCTGATACATCCGGTCAAGAGAACAGGCGAGCCGCTCAAATTCTTCCGGTGCGTTATACTTCAACTGTTTGACCATTTCAGGAAGCGGATAAACTTGTTTCTTCCGAGGATCGGCCCACTTTTCGATTCGCGGCTTTTCAACGACCGGTTCCTCCGCATCCGAAATCTCTTCCGATACAGCTTCGGATTCTCCGGTCTCAGGCTCTTCCGGCAAAACTTCCTCTGAGTGTGATGTTTCAAAGGAAAATTCCGGCGGAGAAAAAATCTCCGCAGTGAAAGGTTTCTCCTCAACACAAGATTCGTCCGGTGCTTCCCTCAATACGTCCTGTTCCGGATCCTTTGCCGTTTCCTTCACAACCATTTGAACATCCTCACGGATCATGTCCTCTTCGGCATTTCGATCGTTTTCCGCAGAGACCAACTCCGAGAACGTCCGAAGAAGCTTGACGGCATCTTTGAGACTGGAATCGGTGTTTTCCGGGGGCAGAACGCTTGACCTTTTCGGAACACGCGTCGTCAGAGAGGGATTGTTTTCCGGTTGATGATATTCTGACGGACGGTATTCCGAACCGCTGAATCCCAGTGTGATTTTAACCGTACCGGCAGACGGCGGCGGGAAGTCCAGCTTGGTCCGCATCAACGCCGACTTGTGAAGCTGTGTGCCGATTCCGCAAATGGCGTCCACAAAAGAGGACGGATCGTTCCGGTAGAAAGAGGTCGGATCTGTTTTTTTCCGCAATGGAGAACACCCTGAAACCAAGGACTCCGCCGGTTCCTGTCTCTTTTCCTGCGGACAGGAATCCATGTCATCGTACTGCGTTTTGATATTAAACATGGTCATGATGAGTGTTCTCTATTCAATTACCGTTGCTCAGATAAGATTCTACCGGAGATAAAGCTGCGGCGGATTGTTATTTGCCGGCAAATTCCCCGTCGGCTGCGATGATGCACCGGGCTGCGGATTCCGGCCGTAATTGTAATTCGTCGCCGGTGCAGCGGTATTCCCTTGATAAGCGGCATTGTAAGACGGTACGGCGGTTCCGGCAGGTGAGCCGAACGGCGCCGCCGAAGCGGTGTTCGGATAAGGTTGCACCGGTTCTGCCGAAAGCTGAGCGGGATTGCCGTAAACAGATCCCCCGGAATTGTAGGAAGGATTCGTTCCGGGAATCGCTGTGACCGGTATTGACTGATTATACGGATCATAATTGTTACCCTGCAAACCGGGATTGGAAGGAGGAACATTCATTCCAATGTTATTCGGTGAATACGGATTGGCCGGAGGATTCATCACATTCATCGGAGGCTGAACAAGAGGCTGTGACGGCGGATAGCCGGCGCCGGTTCCATTGTAGTAACCGTTATTATACTGCGGTGCCATCGCGATGTTGGGGACTTCCGGCTGTGGAGGCATTCCCTGCCAAGTTTCCGCCGAATAGCCGGAAAGATTCTGTACCGGAGGATTTGCCGTCATCGCCGCCGGATTGTTGTGATTCTGATATTGTGCCGGATTCGAGTACGGATCAAAACCATTCACGGAAGCCGCCGGTGTGTTGGAAGCGGAGGGATAATACAGTCCACGTTGTTCCTGAAACGCCATTCCCGCAAAGTCATACGGCGGCTGATGTTGAACGGTACTATTGGCATCGTTTCCTGTCTGTTGCGTCGTCGGATAGACCGGAGTGGGAACGGCGGCATTCCTCGGATTTCCATTATTCCAGGGATTTTCCGCTGCCGGTTGATTCATTATTGGTTGTTCGGCGGTGTAGGGCTGTGTTGCCGCGGCAAACTGCAACGAAGGATTCCGCGGCGGATACAGGGCATTATGGTCTGCCGAAACCGGTCTGTTCCAGGGAGAATTTTCCACGGAAACCGTATGAGAAGCCGCCGCTGTTGGAAGATTCTGCGAAGCCAATCCGCCGGACATTCCCTGAGTGTTGTCCGCCAGCGGAACCACCGGCACGAAATTCCGATTGTTCCAGCCGTTGTCGGCGGAAAAATCGTTTGTCGGATTGTTGGTTACTGAAACATTGTGGGCTACAGGAGCGGAGGAGGCCTGACTTCCGAAAGGGGCGTAATTCTGTAGTGCTCCTGACGGAACAGAGGAAGGCTGAATCGGAATTGAGGAATCCCGCGTGAACAGAGAAGGAGTTTCCTTCACGGCATTTTGGTCTGCCGTTTCATTCTGTTTGCGTGATCCCGGGAAAAAACTCCAACCGACCAACCCGATCACAAGGAAAACGGCGACGAATACCGCTCCTTTTCGGAGAGCGTACTTTCCGGGATACAGTGTGAAACGGGACAGATTCTCAAAGCGGCTCAAGTGAGAAGGGGCATGCTCCGCGCCGGACAAATCAGGCATCTGAGCCACAACCCGCATGGAAAAATCCTCCTCTTCAGGAAATTCGGATGGTTCATTGTTCCATTCCTGTTCTTCCATTATCCGCTCCTCTTCATCATGAACATAACGTAAATCGGAATAAGTTCCACTGGGACTGCGTTTTGGAGAAAAGTTATTTTTGGTCATACGGCATTTTCCTGATCATAAGTGAACTGCTTTTGGACAGTTTCGTTAGTTTTTTGACTCCGCAGGAGACAAAGACAAGCTGAAAACGAACACCCACATGAGTTCCTATCGGCTGCGGATTACAGTGACATTAACAAAAATAACGATTATTCCGGTATCTTGGTCACTGCGTTCCATTCGGCTTCCGGTGTCATCTTTTTGATATTCAAGCCTGATTTTTGGCCGGGATGACTTCACTACACCTTTTTATGGAGCAATTGAATCGTTGCAAATCATTTTATTTCGTCCGTTTTCAGACTGCTGTTTGAGACCCGTCATGAGACAAATTTCAACCGGCTTAAATTTAAGTGTAATCACTGTTGCTCATTCCACCTGTTTTTGAGGGACTTCATCATTTTCGGCAGAATCGTAGCGGCGCGGCCTGTGAATTTTGGAAAGTCACGCGTGAGAATTTCCTCTGAAAACCCGCTATACCGCGTGACGAATGTGTCTATTGCGGACAATGCCTCCCACACCGTGTAGAGCGATTCCGAACGGGATATTTCCACAAGTTTCTTTGCGGCAATGGTCATATCTTCCGTACCTCCGAACCGTCCCGAAATTTCCGCGGCAACCGTTTGTACGGACACATTCTCATCACAAAGAAGTCTTTCAATCGCCGATTTCCAATGTTGATATAATACGGCGGTTTCTTCGGACGGACTTGTTCCGTCAGAACCCGCGGTATCGGCAAGCCGTACCAGTATGCCGATGGCTCCCCAATAGCGAACGGCCGAATCAACATCGGATAATAACCGCGATACGGCTTCCTCCGGCGTGTTACGATCGGTCGCACTGTTAGCGGCATCGAAAATTTTTCCAATGGGATATTTTGTTTCGTCCTGCGCCGTTTCATAAGGCGTTGAATCCGTGCTTCGCTCATGCATCATGCTTTCCGGGAGAAAATGAAGGTCGCGGATCGCCAGCAAATTCTCATAAAGCGCGGTTTGTAACTCACTTTTTACGGCACGATGTTCCGGCGAATCCGCAAGATTGACGATTTCATCCGGGTCGTCCGACAAATCATAAAGTTCTTCCGCCGGCTTGAGTTCCCAGAAAAAAGCCTGTTCCGGCGGCAGTTTCTTCTGATCGTAAAGCTCCCGCCAGACCTGTGTGGTACGCGTCTGGAACATATAGTCGTTGTGTGCCCCGTAAATGATTTCCGGATGATAGTTCCGTACATAAACATACCGCCCATCAGTGACACTTCGCACAAGATCATGCCGTTCGTCCATGCGACCGCGAAATCCGAAAAGATACTTCCGCGGCTTTCCTGCGTATTTTCCGGCAAAAGGAATCCCCTGCATGTGTGAAGGCGGCTTGATTCCCGCAAGACTCAATACCGTCGGTGCGAGATCAACAAATGAAATGAGCCGTTCACTCACCCCTTTTTCATGATCATCCTCCGGGGCAAGATGACGGAATTTCGGCGGGTAATAAGCCAGAAACGGCACATGCAATCCGGAATCCAACGGAGTTCGTTTGTTACGCGGCATTCCCGAGCCGTGGTCGCCGAAGAAAAAAATGATCGTGTCCCCGGCGAGTCCCGCTTCAGCCAGTTCGATGAGTTTTTCACCGCAGAGTGCGTCCATCTCTGTGATACGGTCATGGTACTGTGCCCAATCATGACGTACTTCCGGCACATTCGGATGATACGCAGGAACCGGCGTTTTTTCCGGATCACGTTTGAGTTCGTGCGGATTGCGTATCTGCGACTCGTGCGTCACCGTGAAATTGAACACCGCGAAAAACGGTGTCCCCTGAGGTCTGTTTTTCCAATGGGCCTTGTTGTGACATTCGTTCCAACAGTCGGCGTCCTTTTCCCCTTCCCGATAAACATTGTAATCCGTCTTGGCATTGTTCGTACAATAGTAACCCGCCTGACGAAGATACGAAGGAAACAGGTCGATCTCTTGCGGAATCCGTATCTGACTCCGCATTTGCTCCGCACCGAATGCCGCGGCGTAACACCCTGTGATGATGGTGGTGCGTGCCGGAGCACAAACGGGATAGTTCGACCAGACAAACCGGTAACGCGTTCCCCGTTCGGCCAGATGATCCAGATTCGGAGTTTCTGCGGTCGGGAAATGATAACAACCAAGATGCGGTCCGGTGTCTTCACAAGTGAGCCAAAGAATATTCGGCCGCTGCGGACCGGGATTTCCTTCCGTGTCTTCCGCAGCAAAAGAAATCGCTGTCAGTAAACCGGCAAGACAAATTGCCGTCAGGGTAAGTTTCATTTTTGAGCCTGTTTTTGAGTATAGGGTTTGACGGAAGGATCAACACGTTTCAGCAATTCTTCTTTGAACTTCACTTTGATTTCCGCAAAACGGGGATCATCTGCAAGGTTATGATATTCGTCGGGATCGGTTTCATGATCATAAAGCTGTTCTCCTTTGCGGCCTTCATCCCAAAGAGTGTAACGGAACCGTTCGTTACGGATGGAATGTCCGTGAAAAGTTCCCCGCCAAACCTGTGTGATTGCGGAGCGGTTCCATGTTGCGTCCGGTTTTTCCAGAAGCGGTTTCAAACTGACGCCATCCAGAAAGTCCGGCGGTGTCAATCCGCAAAGATCCGCAAGTGTCGGGTAAAGATCAAGCGATTCAACCGTCCGCGGAGAGGAATGACCGTTTCCTCCCGCATCGGGGGCGGCAATGAGAAGCGGAACATGCGGCACACGGTCAAAAAGACTGCTCTTCCGCCAAAGCCCGTGTTCGCCGAGATGATAACCATGATCGCTGAGAAACACAATAATCGTGTTTTTCCGCAAATCAAGCCGGTCCAGTTCCGCAATGACACGCCCGACCTGTGCGTCCATAAATGTTGTCGCGGCATGATACCCCTGGATGGCCTGACGTGCCAGTCCGGGATCAAGATCAGCCTCCACCTTTGCCAGACTCAGATATGCGGCATCAGGCTCCCCTTTGCGGTGATTCTGCGGGACTTCAGGAAGTTTGATCGCATCCAACGGATAGCTATCGTAATATTTTTTCGGGGCGATGTAAGGCGTGTGCGGACGATAAAAACCGACCGCCAGAAAGAACGGTTTTTCCGGAGTTTTCGCATATTCCTGAAGTTGTTTGACCGCCATACCGGCACCGATGCCGTCGGTTTGTTCCTCGTCCGTTCCTTCCGAAGCATACCAGCTCAGTGTTCCGCCGAAACTGCCCGGTATGAGACTGAACACGTATGGTTCATCCTCTTTATCTCTGCCGCGAGGATTTTCCACACCGTCCCAGGATTGCGGATCGTCGAGACCGTCAGTGCCGATCTGCCCGGGAACCCCATAATGATATAATTTTCCAATCCGCCGGACTTGATAACCGTTGTTACGGAAAAATTCCGGCAGCGTGACGGTATCACCGATCACATCGCGAAAATGCGGACCATTGGTAAGAATTCTTGTCGCATCGGGAGACCGTCCTGTCAACAGTGAGGAGCGGCTCGGATTGCAAAGCGGATACTGACAATACGCCCGCTCAAAAAGAACTCCTTGCGAAGCTAAACGGTCAAGATTCGGCGATTTGGCAAGCGGATGACCATAACATCCCAGTTGCGTTCCGAGATCATCGGCCATGAGCAGAAGAACATTCGGCTTATCCGCGGCAAAGGTAAAGCCGGTCATTGCCAGACCTATTACAGCGGTCCAAAATACGATTTTCTTCATGTTGGTTTCTCTCTTTCCTCTAATGATTTTGTTCTGAAATGAATTTGTATTCAGGCAGCCAAGGTTTATTGCCGTCTTTTTCACGGAGAAAATTTGCGTTCACCGATTGCAGCCATTGGTCGTGCTGTTTTGCAAGCCGGGCGGCAAATTCCGGTTTTTCCTCTGCCAAATCATGTTGTTCATACGGATCGTCTTTGAGATTGTAAAGCTGCACACGTCCGTCTTCGTAACGGCGAATGAACTTCCAATCCCCTTTCCGCACAGCTCCGGCAGGAAAGACACCATAATGCGGATAATGCCAGTACAATGCCTCACGGTCAAGCGACGTTTTTCCATTGAGAAGCGGTTGGAGTGAAACGCCGTCAAGATGTTGCTGCGGTTTCAATGGAAGTCCGGCAAGTTCAAGCAGTGTCGGATAAAAATCATTTGTAATGACCGGAACATCGGAAACGCCGCTCTTTCCGTTCGGCAGCCGGATGATAAACGGTACGCGATGTCCTCCTTCGTAGAGCCAGGTTTTACCGGCACGAAGCGGTAAATTGGAAGTCGGATTACGGGCAAGACCGCCGTTGTCCGAAACAAAACAAATGACGGTATTCTCCAAAAGATGTTCTTTTTCAAGTGTTTCCAGGACACGTCCGACCGCCGTGTCCATCGACTCCACCATCGCGGCATACACCGGATGCGATTGCACTTTGCGAATCTGTTGCGGCTTGCCGTTGGCTTGTCGTTCGTCCTCCTCAAGATAAACCTCATCGCCGTCAACCGGAAGATTGAGACGTTTTGCTTTCTCACGGTATTTTTCAATCAGCGGTTCCGGTGCCAAAAGCGGCGTGTGAACCTGATAAAACGCAAAATACAAAAGGAACGGCGACTCCTTCATCGCTTCAATCTGCCTGACCGCTTCTTCCGTCAGACGGTCCGTCAGATATTCTCCTTTCGGTCCGTCGGCAAGCCTCGGATTGTTATACGGCGAAAAATATCCGCCCGGTCCCGGATTTCCTTTCTGACAACCGGCGATATTGACATCGAACCCTTGTTTTTCCGGCCAGAACTCTTCCGCCGGTCCGAGATGCCACTTGCCGACATACGCCGTTTTATAACCGGCCTCCTTAAAAGCTTCGGCAAGCGTGACCTCTTCCAATGCCATTCGGTCGTTGTAGGCCGCTCCGAGAAATTTCCCGGAATCTGCCGCTCCAAACCAATTGGTACAATCATTGCGTGCCGGATATTTTCCGGTCATAATGCTGAACCGCGTCGGACTGCAAACGCAACAGGCGGTGTAACCGTTGGTGAAACGGATACCTTCTTCGGCAAGCCGATTCACATTCGGTGTCTCATAAAAAGTATTCGGATTATATGCTCCGATGTCCATGTAACCGAGATCGTCCACAAGGAAAAAAACGATATTCGGTCTTTTCGGTGTTTCTTCTCCAAAAGCCGGGCTGACAAGTCCGAGCAGAACAAGCGGGAATACAATAAATCGTTTACACATAAAAAACTCCTGATGGCTCTTGACTAGTATCTCGTAACACATTTTAATATAAGTCTATGAGATACAAGCGTTTAAGTGTTAAAAAAGTTGACCTGGTTTTACGTTGCTTTTGCGAGGCACTGACGGCAACGGCGTCAATTTCTGGGGTGAACCGGAACACGGTGAACTCCTATTTCCGGGAAATCCGTGAGCGGATTTTCCAGCAGTCTTTGAAAGAAGGTCCGTTGGAAACCGGTGAGTTTGAACTTGACGAATCGTACTTCGGTGCGAAACGTGTTCGCGGCAAGCGGGGACGCGGCGCGGCGGGTAAGACATCGGTGTTCGGCCTTCTCAAACGGGAAGGCAAGGTGTTTGTGACGGTTGTTCCTCATTGTTCCAAAGAGGCTTTGATGCCTATTATTCAGGGAAAAATCCTCGAAGGTTCCACCATCCATACCGATGGCTGGAAAGCTTACGACGGACTGATTTTGAACGGTTACGATCACTATCGAGTGTTCCATCATGAGAATGAATTTGCAAGAGGAAAGTCGCATGTCAATGGAATGGAAGCGTTTTGGAGTTATGCCAAAAGATGTCTTGCCAAGTTCAACGGCTGTTCTTCTCAAACCTTTATCCTTCATTTAAAGGAAACGGAATT
>JAISQK010000326.1 GCA_031274255.1 Planctomycetaceae bacterium
ACATCTTGGACACAAAGTGAATTTTTGCATGGTTTTTCTCCTGTTTGGAAAAATGGTTTGATGATTTTCGAAAACGTTTCACGAAAATTTACACAGATTGACACAAATCAACCCGATGATTGTCATTCTAATTGCGACAATTCCCAAAGTCAAGCGGGATTGCCGCTTTTTCAGGAAAAATTTCCAGAAAAAGTGAGAAATCTTTCTTCTTAAAATTTCTGTACATTTATTGAGACATTTTTCGGAAGTCCGCTTGAGCTTTTCAAAGTTGAAAACTTTGTGACGTAAAGAGAAGATTCGCGATGTGGGGAAGCTGCAAGAGTTCCTTCACGGGTCGGGAAAGTTTTTTCTTCAACCGACGGCAAAAACAACTTCAAGCACAATGATATTGTCTGCATAAATAATTAAAACGCTCCGGCAAATCTACACGGCGAACTCTAATCAATTGCCTTCCGTTTAGGAACGTCGTGTGTTATTTTTTGAGATACGAAACAGACGAAAAATACGAAAAGAGCCTTTGCTTATTTTGTTTTTGGTTGCCAGCCGTAGTCGACGTATCTCCAAGTGAAATGATTTTCACTGTCAACTTCAATAAACAGGAAACCTTCTTCCGTTCCGTGAAAAGAGCCGTTCCACCAGTTTGCGCAAACGGCGCCGCCGGTGATGTATTGTACTTTTTGCGAAAATATCTCTTCGTACAAATGCATGTGTCCTTGCAAAACGAGTTTGAGATTATGTTTTTTGAATGCGGCGAGAAGCTCTTTGTTGTTGACGATGATATCCGCAGAAGTGTATTTGCCGGCTGTCACCGGATAATAAATAGAATAAACCGGCACATGCGTAACAACAACGATCGGAGCATCCAACGGAACTTTTTCCAATTCCGCCTTCAACCAATCCAGCTCTTCTTTGGGAATTGCGTAGTTGGAAAACACCGAATTTAACACGAAAAAATGTACACCTTGCCGTTCAAATGTATAATACGAATCCTTAAAATACACTTTGAACAACTCATCACCCGCAACATAACCGGATTCTTTGTCAAAAAAACGGTCATGATTGCCGATAGCCGGATAATATTTCAAACCCGCCGCGTCCACTGTCTCCTTGAATAAATCAAACAAGTTCTCACATTCTTCTCGCGTGTTATTTTTGCCCATTCCGCTGTTATCCACCAAATCACCGCCGAAAACAATGAAAGAAGCGTCCGTCTTTTTCACTCTTTCAAGACATTGTTGAAATCCGTTCAGCCGATCGTTGCTATTGTTTTTGTTCAGATGGACATCGGTCAAAAACGCAAAACTCAATTTTTTCTGCGGAGCTTTGTCCATGACGGTATCGGGCAAACGGGATGTTGCGGGAATCTCTTCGCTCTTTGCAAGACCGGACTTTTTTATGACAACAATATTATTGTCCGACCGCACCTCGTCCAATGTCTGCGAAACCGCTTCAGGTTGTTGCCCGAAAATCAGGTGTGACGTATCACCTGTGATCACATATTCCGACACAGCGGAAACGAATATTGTGAACACCGCCAAAATCATCAACGACAAAAGTTCCAACGTAATTTTCATCTCTTCGTTCTTTCTTAAAGTTAACATTGTTATTTTGAACAGGTTCCCCCGCAATACAACACAGAGTAAAACCCGATCTTACTTGTGATCTTACTGCGTCCCCTATTGTGAGTCAAGGTATACGCAACATACTACGAATTTCATTGGCGTAAAAACTGCCGGTGGAAATGGGATACCGCTGCAGGTAAGCCGGCGAACGATAGTGAAATTTCAAGTGTCCTTTTTAAAAAGGAATGATCAAGTGTAAAAAGTATATTTCGCATTTGTTGTTATCTACAATTTGACCTTTGTCTTTATTGCTTTACCGACATCGGCAGTCAGTTCCGCTTTACTTCCGGTAATTTCGATTTCATACGGACTCGACTCCGCCGACGAAAACTTTGTATCGACCAAATGGTATGTTGTGCTGCCTATCACGGCATTATCGCCATACGCATCTTTGCCGTACTTCAAATCGCCTTCGATTGTCTTCATTATCGTTACTTTATACCGCCCCGCCGGAACACCGGCAAAGCCGTAAGTCGAGAGAGCGGCGAGACCTCGTTCATCCGTTATCGACGACGCTTGATACTTGGAACCACTTGCATCAATCGGAACAAGACGTACCATTGCTCCGTCCAGCGGCTTCTCATCCTGTAAGACGGTGATCGTACAAGAAAACAGCGGAGGTAAATCACTTGGACGTGATGAATCATGATTACAACCTGAAACGAAAAACCATACACAAAACAATATCAATGAAAATGGATGACGAAACATAAATTTCTCCAATAAGATTTTTAAAAGTTCAATAAAATCAGATACGAATCGACATGAATCCATTGACATTGACTCATGCCGATTCAAAAACCAGTACTCCCAAAAAACGATCACGGCAACGTTTTCGATTCACCGCCAACGATGGAACCCATTGCGCCCCAAATTCCATAAGGACTTTCTCCCACCAATTCTCTGCCCATCAGTGAATCCGGCAAACCATTCGTATCAATGGTATCCGAAACGAACCGCACCGAACCGTCCAGCAATCCGCAGTTGACACCGCCTGTATGTTGGCTGGTTGCCGTATAGAGGGCAACATTTTCACCTTCACCTGAGCCTCTGGAACAAGTCGGAGAATTGGGCGGCATAACCGTCACAAAACCAATGAAAAGACTTCGGGCATCCAACCAAAGTCCACAGCGGGATTGACCTACAGAAGTCGTTCCCGCTCCATAAGAATTACCGCTGCGCGGAGCATTCATACAAACGCTAGGATATTGTACATAACCAGCACCATCAATATCAAGAACAACAGAACTCCCTTTGATCGATTTTGAATTGTGATCGCCGGCGACGCTTTCACTGATAACTATCGTATTACTCAAACCGTCAGTGACTTCGGCGAAATTTGCTTCTTTATACCAATGAAAAAGGGATCGTTGCGAGCAATCGCCACGATCATTCGTTTTCCTAACACGTTCAAAGTATGTACCGTTGGACGCAATATCGTATGGAGAATAATTGGAGGTACCAACACAATAGGAACTATCGGCAAGAGAGACCACTATATTTGTTTTTGCCCCAAGATATTGATGAGTACCTCCGGTCGTGGGATTTATCGTGGCACTATCCGATGGACAAACCAAAGTCGGCACGAGTTCCAGACGAGTTCCGGAAGTGTTTGGTAACCAAGTTGCGGTACTTTCTGTTTTGATTGCATCATATCTTCCCTGTTGCTCCATATAAGGAAGAAGTCTGAAGTGCGGACCAAAATATCTTTGGTTGGTCGTGGTAACTTCCGGACCGAAACTCCATTGCGATGGGAGACATTTTTTTGCATCGTAGTGATTATGAGCCGCAAGTCCCCATTGCTTCATGTTGTTGCTGCACTGCATTCTTCTTGCGGCTTCGCGTGCCGCTTGAACCGCGGGTAAAAGAAGAGCAATCAAAATCCCGATGATTGCAATGACGACAAGAAGCTCGACAAGGGTAAAACCGAATCGGGCAGTCAAAACAGATCGGACAATGAATTTTGAACGGACAGAAGAGTTTCGGGCAGTGTTTGCAGCACTTTTCGCATCGACAGCACTTGCATTTGCAGTATTGGCTTCTACGATGCGGGATACCATACAGACTACCCCCCCCCCCCATTTTGACATTTTGGACACAAAGTGAATTTTTGCATGGTTTTTCTCCTGTTTGGAAAAATGGTTTGATGATTTTCGAAAACGTTTCACGAAAATTTAACGCAGCTTGACACAAATCAACCTGATGACTGTATTTTATACGCGACAATTCCCAAAGTCAAGCGGGATTGTCGCTTTTTTGGGGAAATTCCCAAAAAGTATCGTTTCGGGACTTAAGCTGGTTGAAATTTTCCATCAATGTCAAGCAACGTACTAACAACGCACAAAACTTTCGT
>JAISQK010000333.1 GCA_031274255.1 Planctomycetaceae bacterium
TATTGACCGGACGGATTTTCAACCGATTTGAAATGTTAACGACGGTCATTAATTTTTTAGAGGAGATGAACCATGCAAATCAGTTTTCACACAGACGCTTTTTGTTCCGCATTCTGGACATTTGAAAAATGTCTTGAGTGGGCGGAAAAGAATGCCGTGCATCACATTGAGTGCGGCTTGATTGACGGAACCAGTTGGATGCACGGACTCGGTTATCTGCCGCATCTTTCCGTTGTTGACGATCCGCTCCGCATCCGGCGCACGATGGAACGGCACGGTGTCCGGTTTTCGCAGATCGACGCGGCGTTTCCGCTTTCCGGAATGGACGGACTTTTTTACGGGGTTCCCTACGTGTTGAATGCCCTTCGGTTTGCAAAACTGGCGGATTGTCCGCGGGTTTGTACCACCGACGGTCTTGAAAAACCGGAGGGGCTTGATGATGACGAAGCCATGGCGTTGATGAAAAGAGCGTATCAACGTATTGTCGATGCGGCGGAATTGTACGAAATTGACATCACGATTGAAATTCACGGTTATTTCACCAACAACATCAACCGGCTCGGCGAAATGCTTGAATTCGCAGACAGTTCACGGCTCCGTTTGAATCTGGACACCGGTAATTCGTTTATCGCGGGCGGTAATCCGATCGACTTTGCCAACCGGTTTGCAAAAAAAGTTTCGCATGTTCACGTCAAGGATGTTTCAAAGGAACTTGCGGAACAGTGCCGGGGAAACGATACGGGAATTGCGATGAGTCATTCCGCCATCGGCGACGGCGTCAATGCCGATAATATCCGGCAAACGCTTGAGATTCTGTACCAATCGGGCTTTAACGGCCCGATCAGTATGGAGTGCGAAGGTCAGGGCGGTCCGTTGATTGAACGTTCTCTCGGCTGGATCCGCAAGACGCTCAATGAACTGGGAATCCCGGAAGAATGAAATCGGAAAAAACTTGGAAATCCCCCAACGAAAAAATCTCAATGAGTGATCCGATGAAAAAGGAACGGGTTCGCCATGTTCACGGTGATGATCTTATGGCGGCGCATTTCCGGTTACAGATTGAGGCTCCCGCGGAGGAATCCGGCCGGGTAAGATCGGTGTGTGAGGAATTTTTCGAGGAAATCCGCCGTCTGGAATCGTTCCTGAGCCGTTTTATGGAAGACAGTGACGTCTCGCGGATCAACCGTCTTTGTGCCGGAGAATCGGCGGTGATTTCGCAGGAAACGTTTCAGTGTCTTTCGGCGGCCGTCGAAGCGTCACGGCTGACAGACGGTCATTTTGATGTTGCCTATCGTTCGGAGCGTCCCAAGGGAGCGAAACCGGCTTTTACGCTCTTCACATGTCCACACAGGGTGACGGCGTGGACGGACGGACTGGACATGGATCTCGGCGGAATCGGCAAAGGATTCGCTCTTGATTACGGGAGCCGGATTCTTCAGGCTTACGGTTATGACCGGGCATTACTTTGTGCCGGAACCAGTACGATTCTTGCATTGTCTCCGCCGCAGGATTCGCAAGGCTGGGAGATTGTCCTGGATTTACCGGTTGGCCGACAGACACTCCGGCTTGCGAATGAAGCGGTGAGCTGTTCCGGCAAGTCTGTGCGGGGCGAACACATTTTTGATATTCGGAGTCAGTCGTATACAACAAAGTGTCACCGTGCCTGGGTTCGGGCAGAGACCGCCGCGATGGCGGACGCTTTTTCCACGGCGATGATGACGATGGATTCCACGGATTCCGCGAACTTTTCCGCGGTCATCAACCGTTCCTTTTATTGAAATGAAAGTCGAAAATCCATTTTTGCCTGGAAAGAAAAAATATTGATTTCCCAAGACATCTTTCATACCGCTTTGGTTGGTCGGGCAGACCGGGCGGAGTTTCGACGCATCCGTTCCGTCCTATTGGAGTGTTCCCGGCAGGATTTTTTTTCGGTGGAACTCTTTCCTTTATTAAATGACGTAAATTGTCTATCTTATGATATTGTCTTTTTATTGGAATCCTTTCCGGGAGAATTTACGGACACGCAAATCGAACGTGTTCGCCGTCAGTCGCCGCTTTGCCGGTTTGTCTTGATTGCCGGTACTCTTTGCGAAGGGGAAAAACGCACTGGAAATGTGCCGTCAGGGGTGTTTCGGTACTATCTTTGGCAGTGGATGGAAATCAAACAGGAAATCGACCGTTTTCTGAAACAAAAACCCACGGTATTGTCGCAGCCGCAATCCATGACGAATGAAGAAGTTGCGACGTTTTCCTTATTTGGAATCCGTGAATGGCTTCAAAGTTTGCCCATTTGGAAAAAGTACGTTGCGATTCAATCGGATGATCCTGATATGAAAAATTATCTTGAAACACTCTGTTTTCAGGAAAGATTTCAGCCGGTTATGCGTGACAAATCTCCTGAGCTTGTCATTTTCGATTCTTCAGAACAGCCTATTGAATTGACAGCGAAAAGGATTTTTTTATGGCGTAATCAATTTCCGGCGGCGCACTTTGCCGTACTGTTCACCACACCTCGGGCGGACGAGACGGAAACTCTCCTGAAAAACGGTGCGGATTTCGTCTTTGCAAAACCGATTCTTTGATTTCCTTTTGTCTGTCATGATTTATATAATCCCTCTATCCGGCCTGAATTTTCAATAAAACAGTCCAAAACACGGAAAAATAAGTAAAGCCCTCTCCCGTTTTTCTCAAAAAGATTCTATTCTTGGGCATCAAAGTCACATTGGTTACGTATTAATCCTCAGACATGGCAAAATCATTTGGCTCGGTCATCAAAGTGAGCCGAATTTAGTAACTTATACACCGGATACAATGAGTTTTTTTGACAAAATCAACACTTTTTCTAAACTTCACGGGAAGCTGATTTTCCTGAAGTGTCATTTTTTGTGCGTGATTTTTGTGTTGATGTTATTGACAATCCTGACAGAATCGGTCGTTTTTGCTCAAACGACCGACCCTATCATCCGGTTTCTCGGTCCCGGTGACATTTCACGGCGAAATGATGAGGTGGAACATTCTTCCGGGATGAACTATCCGATTCAGGTCCGTCGAAAGAATCATCAGGACGGCAAACCGTTTTACAATTTTTCGGTGTCTGTCTCCAATCCGCTGGAACGCGAGCTTCTCAATGACGCCGCGGACGGCAAATGGGACGATTGGAACCCGCTTACGGCCGCACTCATCGCCGAAGGAATGCAGAACCGCAATGAGTTGATGAAGTATCAAAAACGAGTGGACCGGCTTCTTTTTCCGCTGAAACAGAGCGGTCTTTCGCTTTCCCAGGAAGAAGTCGCCCGCCGGATATTCGATCTGTTGCACCAGTCCATTCTGGTAGGAAACTATGATCGGAACAGCACCGACCTGGCTCATGCGATTGACACAGGCCATTTTAATTGTGTGAGCGCCACGGTTTTGTATCACGCGATGGCGGAAAGTATGGGGCTGGAGATTTGTGGTCTGGAAGTTCGGGGGCACGCATTGAGCCGGGTTCATCTGCCGGATCATTCGTCACTTGATTTGGAAACGACATGTCCGGACTGGTTCAAAATTCGGAACAATCCGAAACTTCAGCAGGAGGCGGTTTCCTATGTCACGGCCAGACCGGTTGCCGGAGAGCCTCGGACCTTGACGGGAATTTCGTCCGCCGCTTCAGAGAGAAACGCTTCGAAAGTGCTGCGGGAAATCACCGGCGTCCAACTGATTGCGACAATCTACTACAATCAGGGGGTTGATCTGATTAATGCGAAAAAGTTTGACGAATCCATCGCGGTCAATGTCAAAGCCCTTCACCTCGACCCTTACAATGAAAACGCCTGGGGACATCTGCTTGCCTCGATTAACAACAAGGCACTCGGTGTTTCCACGCAGAATCAGCAGTACGAAGAGGCCGTCGAGCTTCTCGACAAAGGACTTCAACTTGATCCGCAGTACGAACTTTTTCAGAACAATCTGCATTGCCTTTACTATCAATGGGTCACCTTCGAGGCGGAACAGAACCGCTTCAAAACGGCGTTCACTCTTTGCGAGGAGGCGATTCGCCGGTTTCCTCAACGGAAAAACCTGCTGTTTTTACGGTTCAAACTCCACAACACCTGTGCGAGACAGGCTCTGGAACGCAATGATTTCAGTGAAGCGTTTGCCGAATATGATCTGGCGGTGAACACGGCCCCGCTGGAATTCCGCACGCCGGAAATAGAACTCACCGATGTCTTGAAACATGCGGAACGTCTCTATAAGGCAAAGGACTATGCGTCGGGGGCCGCGGTTTTGGATCGAACGGTTTCACGGCATTTTCCGTCTTCCGAGGTCGTGACGGTGCCGGTGCGGTTGTCGCCGACGATGGATCCGCTGCCGGAAGTTTACGTTTCCAACTCCAAACCGGGTTTTTTGCAGCATACGGTCAATGATCCTGAGAATGCCGGAGAGGAGATCATTTCTCCTAAATTGCGGGCGGAAATTTCCGCTCTTCGTGACAAGATCGCTCTCGATTGGGCGAAGGAAGCTCTCCGCACAGGAAATTACCCGGAAGCAATCCGGCGTGTCTGCTCTGGAAAAACACCGACGGAGCCGTTGCCGGAAGAGCAGCTTCAGCTCCTCATAACGATTCACCGTCAATGGATTGATGCCCTTCGAGCGGAAGGCCGTCACCATGAAGCGGACTATCTTGACAATCAGGCCGAAGCGAACCCCTTCCTGAAAAATCACCGTTAGAGCGTATTTAATGATTTACGCAGACAGTATCCATTGTGTTTGAAGTAATTTTTACCGTCGTTTGAAGAAAAAAAACTTTCCCGACCCGTGAAGGAACTCTTGCAGTTTCCCCACATCGCAAATCTTCTCTTTACGCAACAAACTTTTCAACTTCGAAAAGCTCAGCTCAATCGGATTCAAATCAGGACAGTCCGGCGGCAAGTACAAACTTGCTCTCTTCGACTCCATTAAAGTCTTCACTTTGGGATCGCGATACACGATAAGATTGTCCATCACGACAATGTCCCCTTTACACAACACCGGGCACAAGACCGTTTCCACCTATTCCAAAAACCGTTGACGGTTCATCGCACCGACAAACGCCTGCAAACCGTAGCGGACGATAGCCTCATGCTCACTTCGTTTGATTCGTTTCCATGAAATGGACTGCTCTTGTTCTGCCGCGTTCAACAGTTTTTTATAAGTCTGCTTCAAATTCCGAAGCTCTTTGAAGACCGTTGGAAGGCTGACATGGACTGGCAACTGATCACGAATTTCCGCCAATGTTGCATCGGGGGTTGC
Organism: Planctomycetaceae bacterium; assembly: GCA_031274255.1. GTDB lineage: Bacteria > Planctomycetota > Planctomycetia > Pirellulales > Thermoguttaceae > WRMR01. Next base: position 5,272 of record JAISQK010000333.1, read on the forward strand.
TTCGACGATCTGCTTGAGGAGTTCACGATGTTCTACAAGTTTCTGTTTCGGACCGGTCTTCGGTTTGATCGGTTCAATGGACCCGGTCTCGCGCCGTTGCTTTTTGCCGAAATCAAAATACAGCGACGATGGTGGAACGTCCGACCATCCACTTTTGAGCGACTTGGCGTTCCGTCGTTCCGTTATCGCTGTCCAGTCAAATTCATCTTTGCATTTCCGTCGGGATGGCTTTCATGGGATTTTTCCAGATTGATTTCTTGTCAATTCTCTGAACAACGACTTCATGTTTGTCCACAGGACGATAACAAAAAATCAATACTATGTCCATACCAATTACTAATCCGCTCTAAACGATGGGACGTAGAACGGACGATTGGTTGGATGTCCAATTGGAGGGGATTGAGCAAACATGATGACGAGGACTCGAAAACCGGAGAAACAAAAATCCTACTGGCTTCCATACATTATTTCTCAAAAAGATTGACAAAACAAAAAAATACGAAAATGAATCAAAAATAAAATATAAAATTACGCAATCTACCTAAGTTACGACGCTCTCTTATGATATGGATATTTATACTTTTTTCAAAAAATGACAGAAAAAATTGTTGAAAATCCCTGTAACATTTGCGGACAACTAGCGTCATTACAGAGGGATGAATTTATTATGTCTACAAAGTGAGTAGAGTATAGAACCGGGAAGCACACAATTATTCAACGATTTGACATTCCAATGCGATTTTTAATGAGTCTTTTTCTTCAGTGGAGAATTCAATCGGCACTTGATTCCGGCAAGGAACCCGGAAGATTTCTTCGATGGTGGATTCAAAAAGACAGGACGATGAAGGTCTATTACCAACAAATGACGCAATTGCATTCTCTGCTCCAAAGTGAAGCGGATGTCCCGTTACCGGCTGTACCGCATCCTTTCAGGAAGCAAAAACACCCCAAACTCCGCATTTCTCTCAAACGCAAGACATTTCGTGTTTTTCCATTCATTAAAGCCGCTTCCATTTTGCTCGTTTTCATGCAAATCGGGTTTTATCATTTTTCGTCCGAGCCCCGGCGCATTCCGAACAAGTCTTCTTTTTGCCGCCACAAACAGGATTCCGCGTTTTCTGAGCTGATCTGTCCTGTCGTCACTCCGGTACAAGACACTTATCAGACTGGTGAAGAGATGTTAGACAACCTTTACGAAGATTCTGAACTCTCCCGCCTTATGGAGCATCTCCGTCATTTCTTCAAGGATGCCAACCATTCGGTGGAACATGTCAATCATCATCCCCGGAAATAGTTTCTTTGTAAACCGTTTTTACCGTCTCAAAGCCGACTCGTTCATAAAGCCTTATCGCAACAAGGTTTGCCGCGGTAACTTCCAATGAAACCTGTGAGAGGCCGGCCTCAAGAAACCCTTGAAGCGAACGCAAAACGAGAGCTTGACCGAGTCCGCGGCGGCGAAATTCCGGCAAAACGGCCACATTCTGAATAGCGCCGAATGTTTCAGTGTGCTGAATCCCCTGAATCGTAGCACAATCTTTGATTTCAGTGCCGATCTCCCCGCGGACAATCAGAAAAGTCGTTTCGGGCAGAAAACCGTTTCGGGCGGAAATAGAGGTCATCAGCCGCAAACAGGAAGAATACTGCCGGAATGTCGGGAAAATCCGGGCATCCATTTCGCGGCAAAAGCTCAGATACTTGACCTTGGCATGACGTTCCAGCAAATTTTTGTGCCACGGCAGAAAATCAAACCCCGGCGGTAATTGGACGGTCGGTAACAACTTCTTCCGTAAATCAATTACCATTTGGTAACGTTTGACATATCTGAACGGCATGAACAACCTCTTGAGCAAAACATTTCCCTCCCGAAATTTCATTATATAGGATATCCTGTTGTCGCGTCAATTATTCTTATATTACTATTGATTATTTTTTCGCCCGGAAACAACAAAAAATTCAAATTCGGCAAATATTTGGGGGATTTTTCCAGACTTGGTTTGACTCCGTAAAATAACTTGTTAGAATAAGGATAAGTATGTGTCGGCGACGGAAAAACTTGTTTAATTTCTTATGAAACCGGTTTACATTGCCGGATTTGAGTTTATTTCAATTGGTTGGGATGTGGAGGATAAAATGGGTGTGAGTCATTGGCAATTGATAGCATTTGCTGTAGTTCTTTTACTTCTTTTTGGAAACCGGCTTCCCAGTGTCATGCGGTCGCTTGGCCGGAGTGTCGTCGAATTCAAAAAAGGCGTCCAGGGCGAAGGGGAAGACGAAGAGGATAACAACAGTAAAAAATCGTCGGAAAAAGACAAATAATTGAACTTGAGGTCTCGGAATTATGGGTGGAATCGGAACGACGGAGATGTTTCTTCTCCTGGCAATCGGAGTGCTTCTTTTCGGCTCACGGCTTCCTGAAGTGGCAAAGAGTATCGGCCGTAGCGTTTTTGAGTTCAAAAAAGGACTCAATGACATGGGCGGAAAAGAAATCAAAGAGGTCTTCAATTTTGATGTCTCCGCACCGGCTCCCGCTCCGAAAAAAGAGGATGTTCAGGAAACAGCGGCGCAAAAATTTGAGCCGCCCGCGGAAGATTCGGAGTCTGTGCCGGAAGAGACCGTACCGGAGTCTGACGAAAAGCCTGTCGAAGCATTGTCCCGTAGCGAAAATGATCATTAATTTGAGGGATGATGTCCGTTTCAGACAGTAAAACATAAGACAGGAAGTGAAGTCAGGAAAAATGGCAAAAGTGGGAATCCTGATGGGAAGCGACAGTGACTGGCCTAAAATCCAAGAGGTTGTTTCGCCGCTTGACGAGTTTGGTGTGGAGTACGAAATTCAGGTGATGAGTGCCCATCGGACGCCGGAACTTGTGAGGGATTATGCCAAAAACGCCGGTTCCCGCGGAATTCAGGTGATCATCGCAGCGGCGGGAGGAGCGGCGCATTTGGCGGGATTTTGTGCCTCGCATACAACGCTTCCCGTAATCGGAATTCCTGTTGCGACCGATTTTTGCGGCGGATTGGATTCGCTTCTTTCCACGGTTCAAATGCCGGGAGATGTTCCGGTGGCTGCGGTCGGAACCGGTTCCGGCGGAGCGAGGAATGCCGGAATTTTAGCCGTTCAGATACTCGCACTGGCTGATCCGGTTCTGCAGGAAAAATTGACTTTATTCAAGAGTCATTTGATCGAAAAAGTCAAAAATCGGAACTTGCGGTTGCAGGAAAGCTTATACCGGTAAATTTCCGGAAAATGGAGACTTTTTACATTATTATGAATATTGAACTGTAAATGCGGCTGAAAATACTATATAATTCACTTAAATTAAGCCAGTAGTGAGGAAATTATGGAGTATGTTGAGCAAGCATTATTTGCCGTCAATCGTAAGAGTGTGCAAAACATCAGTACCATTCTGAGCATTACTTCAGGCATTCATAAAACGGACATCGCTGAAATCGAGCTTTTTTCCTCTGATTTTCAGTCGGATTTTTTGTTTGAATCTTCCGGGAACGGTCCCCATCTCTTTTTCCATCCGCTGCCGAGCGGAGCGTTTGTTTTTGGAAAATTGATCCCTTGTTTTCCGAAACAGGTCAAAGTGTCCTATTTTTCCCATTGTCTTGTCATACCGGCGAAGTTGCTTTATGAGTTTAAAAATAATGCGATCTGGTTCTATCAGGAATTGGAAAAGAAAAAGGATTTCCAATTTTTTGAGCCGAGCGATTCTTTTTCCGAACTTCAGCCGTTCTCTCTCGTTCCCGTTCCCCGGAGTTCCGATCTTGAACTCTTCGAAGCGTTGTACGACTTTCCCGGAACGGTCGGAATGGCGACCCTCACAAGGTCGTGCATTGATTCGGTTTGTACCTTTTTTTCCGACGGTCCGCCGGTATTGCATCTGCTCAATGGCCTGATTCAGTGTTTTCCAATGGATTTGAGGCCGGAAATCACCTTTGCGACGGGACTTCATTTTTCGCAGTCGCAGCCGTTCCGAATCATGGCGGTGGATTTGCGAAGTCCGATGGTGCGGAAAATTTGTAAAGACTATGTCATACCGTTTTTTAATTTTATCCGTCTGAATCCGTTGAATTTTGAAAAAAACAATTCCAATAAACTTTGGCCGCTTTTGATTTATAAAGTGTTTGAATCGCACCGGTTTGAGTTTTTGATTCAGAAGCTGGCGGAACTGGAGACATCAGAATATTCCGCGGAAAACAGTGAGGTTTCGTATCGAAAATTACTTCAGCAGCTTGGACGGCGGTTTCTTGGTGAGCTTTCCTCGCTGACAACATCACACAGTTCGCAAAACGCCTTACAAAACAATGGAGTCAGCGGTATTTCCCTGTTTCCGCAGAAAGGGACGTCCGGTTTTGAAATGAATCACAGTCAATATCGCGGTGATGCTTCGCATTCCGCTTTTTTACATGGGGATTTGCGTGGGGAGCTGAATCAGGAAACGATTTTTATGCCGCTTTCGTCTCATAAGTTACACAAGATGTTTCCGAAATGGGAAGAGTCGCTTCGAAAAATGGACTCTTTGACCGCTCGGGCATTGTTCGGAGACCAAACGGCGTTGGAAGCTCTCGGGAAAGAGTGGAGAGCGGTTGCCGTTCAGCTTTCCGAGACCGAGCGGGGACGAATCAGTGAAGCGTACATCCATCTGGTTCAAACGGTACTCACGCAGCCCCGCGACCCGGACTATCCCAAACAGCCGCGGCGCAGCATTGACGCACTCGAAATTCTTAACATTTTTATGGAACGGTAAAATAAGACAGCTTGCCGGAATGCGAAAGACGCCGGCAAAAGGGAAAAACGAAATGCTTCCATGACACGGTTCAAAAAGAGTCTTTTGGTTTTGGGAGTCAGCGGTTGTCTCCTGACGTGTGTGTGCGGCGTGTTGTCCCAGGAGCGAAGGACCGTTTATCCTCCGGGGAGTGCGGCGCACGGTTTACTCGGCGACGCTCAGCGGCTGCGGCGGGAACACAACATTTCGAATTCGCCGACATGGGAAGAGGCGTTACGGCTTGGCGAACTTTTGCGGCGGAACCGGTTCAATCATCAGACGGCGGATCAGGAATTGCTTCAAACGCATGGAATCAGGACACTTGAGGGGACCAACCTTGTTCTTTACACGGACCTGAAGCCTTCCCCGGAAGTGGACATTCTCCCGCAAATTTTCGATCTCGCTGTCGTGGAATACTGCAAGCATTTTCATGTCGAACCGCGTGCGGTCGCGAGCTGGAAAGTCATCGGTTCGCTTATAGGAGACACCGCAAAATTCCGGCAAGCCGGACTTCTCCGCGACGCTCCCCCCTTTTCGAATGGTTACTCCATCGGCAACCGGCTTTGGCTGAAAGATCAGAAAAGCGATTATTACCGGCGTCATCTGTTGATTCACGAAGGAGTCCATGCCTTCATGAATTACGTTTTCGGAACATGCGGCCCCCCTTGGTACATGGAAGCGATGGCGGAATATCTCGGAACGCACCGCTGGCAGGACGGCAAGCTCACGTTGGGAATCATGCCGCAATCCGCTGAGGAAACGCCGCTTTGGGGACGCATCAATCTGATCCGTGACGATACGGCCAGGGGAAACCGCGAACTTCCTGACAGCATTTTCCGGTTCGAGCCTGCGGTTTACGAGACACCGCGAGGTTATGCCTGGAGTTGGGCGGCCGGTTACTATCTTGATCAGCATCCGCGTTATCAGGAACGGTTCCGGCAAATCAACCGTCAGTTGACATTTCCGGACTTCACGCAACGGCTTTGGGAGTCGCTGGAACCGGATTGGACGGAACTCAATAACGGCTGGATGGACTTCACACGGCAACTCGCTTACGGTTATGATTTTCCCCAAACGCTCATTGACTTCACTCAGGGACGGTCTCTTACGGAACCAGTCACGTTGATCGTGAGGCCGGAACGAGGGTGGCAGAACAGCGGCATTCTCGTGGAGGAGGGAAAACCGTATGAAATCACTGCCGAGGGGCGGTTCCAACTGGCGGACCAACCGAAAATCTGGGACTCTGAAGCGGACGGCGTGACCGTCCGGTATCATGACGGCAGGCCGCTCGGTCTTCTTCTCGCCGCGGCGGTTTCTGATAAGAAAATGTCTTCGCCCGGGGAAACGCCGCCCGGAACCGCTTTCGATACACCGTTTCGAATCGGACGCCACACGGTTCTGACGCCGTCCGTCACCGGAACGCTTTATTTTCGAATCAATGATTTTCCGAATGAACTTCAGGACAATCGCGGTGAACTCAAAGTTATCGTTCGGGCCATGCCGTGAGTTGATTGATTGACATGAGCCCGTGTTCGCTCTAAGGATGTTGTGCAGGCGGCAACGTGGTACGCTGCACCGCAGTCGCGAGCCGCGACGCCAACGTAGCACGTTGGATCGCACTTGCCTCATGGTCACTGCGTTCCATTCGGCCTCCAGTGGACAATTTTTCCCGCCGCTTTCCGTTGTTTCGTCGATGGACTCCAGCGACCATCGGGAGCGGGTTATTGCTTCGGAGCGGCAGCTCCATCCGGGGTGCAGCGTCTGCACGCTGCCCGAAGGCATTCCTCCTGAACATCAGGACGTGGATTTTGTCTTTCCGATGTCCGGTTTTAGACTTCTGCCGCCGAATTTTACCCTTCCTGTATCCGATTCCGGGCTTCCGAGGGGAAATCTTGAGGTTCCGAGTGTCGATTTCCGGTTTCTGATAGGAGGATTTGAACCGATTATGACGGAATCACGGCCTTTTTCCACCTGGTCAGAGGCAAAAGACACGAGTCCGAGAGTAAAAGACTTGAGGTAAAAGGGAATTGCACCGGAACAAAAGGGAAAGGATGACAATGGAAGCCGAATGGAACGTAGTGACTATGAGGCAAGTGCCCGCCGGGGCTTCCCGGCTGCGGTGCAGCAGCATGCTGCCAGTTGGCAAACGGGAATTGCCACTTGGCAAAAGGAAATTGGAGGAGTTCAGTAAACAATTGAGTGGGTGCAAGCGGTGATGAGAGGGTGGCAATCCCTATTGGACAGATAATATTTGCCTCCGGCGGGCCGCGACGCCGCGGCGGGCGGTAGCCTCCCAACACCTTCGGTGTGGTCGGCATCGGTTGGAAAAATCTTTCCAACTGGAGGCCGAAGACAAGCCGGGATACAACGTCCACACATTGCCCGCTCCGAGAGCCACGAACCCGCTCCTGTTCGTCGCTAATATCAACCGGCGGAACAAAAGGAAATGTTGCCGGAAAAAAAGAAAAGCGGTTGGAAAAGATGTTCTACTGGAAGCGAACCGAACGCAGTGAGTGTGAGCCTATCGGGTCCAATGTTCGCACATTGGCCGCTGCGTCGTTGTGGTCAGGATGCGACGGCCACAAAAAATCAATACCATGTCCATGTCATTGCCAATCCGCTCTCAAAGTGGATTGCCTTGACATAATGTTCAAAAAAGATACGTTATTACATAGGAACTGCGATTTAACTGTACGATCACTTTAACCCATGGAAAATCATGACCGAAACCACTTTAACGACCCCGTGCGTTCTGAAACTTGGAATCCCGGCGGGGAGTCTTCAGGAAGCCACTGTGGAACTTTTCCGCCGCAGCGGTTACACCATTTCGATCCAGCCCCGCAATTATTTTCCGTCCATCGACGATGACGGTATTGAATGTATGTTGATTCGTGCCCAGGAAATGGCCCGCTATGTCGAACAGGGAGTCCTCGACGCCGGATTGACCGGATATGACTGGATTTGCGAAACGAATGCGGATGTCGTTGAAGTGGCGGAGCTGCAATTTTCAAAAGCGAGCCGCCGTCCGGTACGTTGGGTGCTTTGCGTGCCGAATGATTCGCCGGTTCAGTCGGTCAAAGGCCTTCAGGGAAAACGGATCGCCACGGAAGCGGTCGGTCTGACGCAGCGGTATCTCGCGGAAAACGGTGTGACGGCCGCGGTGGAATTCAGTTGGGGGGCCACCGAAGTCAAGCCGCCCAAACTTGCGGATGCCATCGTCGAAGTCACGGAAACCGGCAGTTCCTTGAGAGCGAACAATCTTCGGATTGTGGCGGAAATTCTCCAGAGTACCACGCGGTTCATCGCCAACAAAGCAGCCTATGCGGATCCGCAAAAGAAAAAGAAGATCGACGACATTGTCCTCATGCTGAAGGCGACCATGGCGGCGGAAGGGATGGTCGGTCTGATGATGAATGTTCCGAAAGAGAAACTCGACGCCGTCCTCGCCGTCCTGCCGGCATTACAAAAACCGACCATTTCAGGCCTTTCCGACAGCGGATGGGTCGATGTCATCACCGTAACGCAGGAAAAACTCGTCCGGACGCTGGTGCCGCAATTGAAATCGCTCGGAGCCGGCGGGATCGTCGAGTTCCAGGTGACCAAGATGATCAGTTAAAACGTGACTCTCGCCGCTTTGCGGCTTGACGTGAAAATCCTGTCATGATGGTGACATTGATGTCCGAAAATCCTTACGAATATCACGATTACGAAAACGAGCCGATACGGATAAACCAAAGCGGCTGGGATTATCGGGATTGTCCGTTTCCGGCGGTGCCGTTTGAGATTTCGTGCCGATACAAAGGAAAACCTGCCCGAATGACGGCGGAACGCGACCGGCTCCGTTTCGAGGGAGAAGGATTTTCGGAAATCCTGTACGTTGAACGGGATACGCCGATCCATGTCCGATACTGGTACACGGTCTGGGGAGGCAATCTCACCTTTCGGTTTCACGGACGCCTGCTCAGGTTGAAAGTCCGCGGTGAAAAATCGCTGCTGCTGAAACTCGGCCGGCTTGTTGCGTGGAACCGTTGCATTTCCGACCCCGATGATGCCAAAGCCGTTGCCGTGGAGGCGTCCGAAAAGTTTATCTATTTCATGCCGTTTCTCCTGACGCTCGCCATGCTGGCGGAAAACATATTCTTTATCATTAACGGTATTCCCCTTTCAGAGGTAGGAATCAAGTACCCGGCACTTTTAGTAAATGTAATTGTGTGTCCTCTTATCTGCCTCTTCTGTATAGGGAAGAGACGTGTCAGCGGAATTCTTTTCATACCGATAGTCCTTTTTTCCCTCTTGGCCGCATGTGGCCCGGTGTACTTGACTTTCGGTCTTTTTTCCCCCCTTCTTATTAACTTACTTGGTGCTGTTTGTGTGGGCCTCTTGACTTTTCCATTTCATATCGTTTCACTGGTTCAGCTTTGGAACCTTTCCCGTCAACTCAAAAAGAGTGAAGAGCCGTAGCCGCCGTAAGGAATGATTGCGTCATGGCGGATTTCTTGCGGTCCATTTCCTGCT
>JAISQK010000163.1 GCA_031274255.1 Planctomycetaceae bacterium
CGCTTGTCCATATCGAATTACCCGGTTGCCTGGACAGTGTTTCCATCGTCCGCACAAACCGCTTTTCCAGCCTCGCCTCGTTGAAATCCACATCCGCGAATTCTTCCGCCATATTGAAACTTTCCCCTCCAGACATATTGCCCTCCCAAGTTTTTGTTCATTATATCATAGTGTTTAAGAAAAATGAAAAATTTATGGGTCAAGTTTAGCCTTTTGGTACATGTTCATCACACCTCGAACCGTAGGAGGGGGTTGGCGAACGAGGAGGGCGATTTCCGGTGCGAATTTTCCACAGGCGTGCAGCCAAAGGATTTCGAACCGCCGCATGACTCGTTCGTCAGGATAGCTGTAACGTCATCATTGAAAAGTCTTCCCGTTCGTCCTCCGTATAATGGGCTCGCAACATCATCTTCCTCCTGAACAAACTTAGACGAAAAAGAAGAATTATATCAGTTTATGCCTATCTTGAAAATAGATGTTTATTAACGTTGAGGGGTATAAAATCTCCCTGCGGTAACAGGGCAAACGTGTCTGCCACAATGACAGGTTTTGCGGAAAATCCTTATCGCGAAATAAAAATTTTATAGTCCTAACTTGTTTTTTGTCCGTGTGTTGCGTTAATTTAATATAACAAGACCACTTTCTGGCACGGCAATTGCTTTTCACTTTTCCTCAGTTGAAAAACTGCAAAAGAGCATACGGACTCACAAGCCGGTATGGGGACCAATAAACGTAAAGAAAGGGTGGGTATTATGGCACAGGGAGAAAAAATTATTGGAATTGACCTCGGAACAACCAATTCCGTCGTCGCCGTGATGGAGGGGAAAGATGTCAAGGTGATTCCCAACGCGGAAGGAAACCGTTTAACTCCGAGTGTGGTTGCGTTCCTCGACGGAGGCGAAACGCTGGTCGGTGAGCCGGCACGGCGTCAAGCGGTCACGAATCCGACACGCACGGTCAGTTCCATCAAACGTTTCATGGGACGCCGCCACAATGAAGTCTCTTCGGAAGAAAAGATGATTCCCTACAAAGTCGTGGGGGCTTCGGACGAATACGTGAAAGTGGACATTGACAGCAAGAAAATGACACCGCCGGAAATTTCCGCACTCACACTCCGCAAACTCAAGGAAGCCGCCGAAGCCTATCTCGGACATAAAGTCAACAAGGCTGTTATTACTGTTCCGGCATATTTCAACGATGCACAGCGTCAGGCGACAAAAGACGCCGGTCAGATTGCCGGTCTGGAAGTGGCGAGAATCATCAACGAACCAACCGCCGCGTCGCTTGCCTACGGACTGGACAAGAACGTCAACCAGAAAATCATTGTGTTTGACCTCGGCGGCGGAACATTCGATGTTTCGTGCCTTGAAGTGGCCGACGGTGTTTTCCGCGTCATCAGTACCAACGGCGACACGCATCTCGGCGGTGATGATTTCGATGAAGTGTTGATCAATCATGTCGCGGAGGATTTCAAAACACAACAGGGGATTGACCTCCGTAAAGATACCATGGCTCTTCAACGGCTTCAGGAAGCGTGCGAAAAAGCCAAACGGGAACTCAGTTCCGCGCAATCGACGGACATTAATCTTCCGTTTATCACGGCGGATTCGTCGGGACCGAAACACCTTCAGATGAAGATCACACGGGCGAAATTCGAACAGTTGACCGATCATTTGATTGAACGCTGCCGCGGTCCGGTGATGAAAGCTCTCGGTGACGCGAAACTTTCCCCGTCGCAGATTGATGAGGTCGTCCTTGTCGGCGGTTCCACACGAATCCCGAAAGTCCAGGAACTCGTCAAGACGATTTTCGGCAAAGACCCTCACAAAGGGGTTAATCCTGATGAAGTGGTGGCTGTCGGTGCCGCAATTCAGGGAGGCGTGCTGGCCGGTGATGTCCGGGATGTGTTGCTTCTTGATGTGACGCCGTTGTCGCTGGGAATCGAAACACTCGGCGGTGTGATGACAAAACTTGTCGAACGTAACACCACGATTCCGGTCGAGAAAAAACAGGTTTTCAGTACGGCGGACGACAATCAGAGTGCCGTCACGATCAAGGTTTATCAGGGCGAACGGGAGATTGCCGCACACAACCGGCTTCTCGGACAGTTCAACCTGGAAGGGATTCCGCCGGCGCCGCGAGGGATTCCGCAGATCGAAGTCACGTTTGACCTTGACGCCAACGGGATTCTGAATGTGACCGCGAAAGACCTCGGAACGCAGAAGGAACAAAAGGTCCGCATCGAACAGTCGTCCGGTCTGAGTGACGATGAAATCGAAAAGATGAAACGCGACGCCGAAGTTCATGCGGAAGAAGACCGTCAGCGTCGGGAACTTGTCGAGAACAAGAACAAGGCGGAATCCATGTGCTTCGAACTGGAAAAGCTCCTCAAGGAACATGACGCCAAACTCCGCGACTCCGACAAGGAAACCGTCAAAACATCAATTCAGAGAACCCGTGACGCCATCGCAACGGACGACCTCGCCAAAATCAAGGCCGCAACGGAAGAACTTGAACAGGCTTCCCACGCCATGAGCAAAGCGATGTACGAAACGGCGGCACAATCCGCAAGTGCAGGAGTTCATCCCGAAACCGGTGCCGGTCCTCAAAGCGGCGGTGATGCCAAAGGAGGCGACGATGATGCCATTGACGCCGAATTTGAAGTGAAAAGCTGATTTCTGATTTCAATCAGGTAAAAGGTAAAGCAGATAACAGTAAAGGCAGACCGTTGTTCAGAAATTGACGGTCTGCCTTGTTTTGTCATGCGGCGTTCTTTTGATGCCGTCTGACGGACGCGGCACTGCATCAGAATTTTGTGTTGAACTGAATGACACCAAGTGGGCCTCCCAGTATAATGGAAAGTCCGTTTGGAGAAGCGTGTTCACACACATCCGGACGCGGTACAATAACGGGTTGTACTACCGGAGACGGTGTCGGCACCGGATAGTAATGGTTCACAATCTCCGGTTTTCCGGCAGGCAATACAGGATGCCGTATCGGAGCAGGATGAGCAATATGACCGTATTGCTGCGGAAAATTCGTCTGCGGTTTGTGCATAGGATTCATTTGCGGATGGTGCAGTCCCGGTTTTTGCGGAACTGTCTGAAACTTGTTTGGTGCCGCTTTTTGCGGTTCATGGTGACGGGGGCTTTGACCGAAGGTGAACATCGGAACGGCGGTCATTCCCAAAACGGTCAGGCCAATCAGTAACTTTCTCATATCAAACTCCTTCTTTCATTTGGGTTGGGGGGTGCTGAAGTGCTGAAAACTTGTTTCACTCCACAAGATTAATGGTTTTCGAAGGAGTCTTGCGACACTTTTTCTAAAAAAGTTGAGTTTTTCTAAAGATTTTTTGAAAGTGCTGAGACAAAGAAGGATATTTACCGGTGAGACAACACTCCATAGACATCGTGGCACAAAAAGAGAACGAGAGTGTTTACCTAAATAGAGATAGAATCTTTTCCTGAAGCAGCGAGAAGCGGTTGGTGGTTGTGACAGTATGCCAAATACGCAGAGACAGATCAACCATGAACTCTTTTTTCGAAAC
>JAISQK010000012.1 GCA_031274255.1 Planctomycetaceae bacterium
AACGCCAGACCGGTCTGCCTCATGTTGTTGGAACACTGCATTCTTCTTGCGGCTTCGCGGGCGGCCTGAACCGCAGGCAAAAGAAGTGCGATCAATATCCCGATGACGGCGATCACCACAAGAAGCTCCACAAGGGTAAAACCTGTTTTACAACAGCGTAATCCGCCCCCCAAAAAAATTTTGACATTTTTTAACATTTCCGGCATTTTCCTGCAGGCTCTTCTGAAACAAGCGGCCAGACTGAATCTTCTGAAACTTGCACTCTTTCTGAAAACAAGACTTCTCATCTCACGATTCTCCTGTGATTAAAGGCGTCAGCAGACATATTGCCGCTTTCCGCCGTGTTCTGTCTCTTATCCGGTGCAGCCGACCTCCGGCATGTCCGATAAGGATGCACGCCATTATCCATACGAATGTTAAGAGAATATTAAGGAATTGTTAAGATTGCATTAAGTTTTTCAGAAAATATCAAATGACAAAATTGCTCTTTTCACAGGCGGCGTTTTTTCTTATGATTCGTCGTAGACTCTGTTTGATTAGTGTTCATCGATTTACGGTATGATTTTGTTCAAACGGGGAACAAAACATACGATTTGCCGTGTAATGGGACTTGGAGGAAATTTTCATGCTGGTACTTGATTCCATGGATATGGACATTCTTCAGCGTTGTCTGGACGGAAAACCGCGAGGCTGGGAGGATTTCGTGGACCGTTTTATCAGCATGGTCACGCATGTCGTGAACTGTACCGCCCAAAGTCAAGGGGTGACGCTCCTGAAGTCGCAGCAGGAGGAACTGATCGTGAAGGTGTTTTCCACGTTCCATGAGGAAAATTTTCAGATTCTCCGGCAACTGAACGGACAAAATCACCTTTCCACTTATCTGACCATTGTCACGCGAAGAATCGTTGTCAAAAATTTAATGGATTACCGTTCTCACCAAGCAGCACCCAAAATTCCAGCCTAGCGGATGGGAAAGTGAAGTTTTACAAATGACATCACTCATAGAGACACGATACAAACCTTATACACTTGCCTTATACGGAATCTTTCTGGGAGCATTCCTGTTTCCGGGAATACCGTTCCTTGAAGCGGCGGAAAATGATGTGCCGTTTGATGTTGTCGTGAGCGGAAAAAACGGACTTTTACGCTCCGGGCCGGGAGAAAAATACTACCCGACACGTGTGCTGGAACAGGGGGAACGGCTGGAAGTTTACCTCGAAGCCAACGATCAGTGGTACGGTGTCCGTCCGCCTGAAGGAAGTTTCACCTGGGTTGATGCGGGAATGGTTCGGATCGCCGGAAACGGTACGGTCGGGGTGATCGTTCAGGACAAGGTTCCCGCACGAATCGGCAGTGAACTGGGGAATATGTGTGGTGCCATCAGTGTATGGTTCCGCAAAGGGGACAAAGTTGCCGTTTTCGAGCGTGTGGACACCCCCGCCGACCCTGAAACCCCGGTTTGGTACAAAATCGCTCCGCCGGCAGGGGAATTCCGCTGGGTGCATAAAAGTCAGGTGACACTTCCGCCGGAACCCGCCGCACCGGTTTCGGTCACACCTTCATCAGCCTCTGTGCAGCCGGAGCCGGAAACTCCGATGCCGCTGTACACTTATCCGCGGAAAACGGCGGTGCCTCCGAAACGTAATCCCGTTGTTCAAGCCGCCGCGTCGCAAACTTCCGGACAAACCGCGGAAACACCGCCACCCGCCGCGCCGCAGAAAAACGGTCTTGAATTGACAATGGAAGACTTCCAGCTTGTTTTCGACGACATGAAACTGGAGTTCACCAATCTTATGATCAGCGACCCGCCGGACAAAGATTCCAAACTTGAGTCGCTCGCTCAGGAGGCACGGATGTTGTATGATTCCGCCCCGACGGTTCTGGAGCAGAAGGAAATCAACCGTTTCCTCGCAGGAATCGAGAAAATACGTTATCAGACTTCCGAAGCGGAAGGCAAACATCAGCCGGTGACACTGGAACCGCGGTCCGCACCCTCGAAACCGTTTGTGACGCCGATGGGAAGTTCCCTTCCTTACATGGAAGAGGATGTGCAGTATTATGATCCGGACAGCGTCGTGACTTCGCCGTACATCATGCAATATCCGCCGCAGTATTCCCAGTATTACACGCCGAATGATCCATCAGTTTATCCGTCAGTGCCAAGAGATCCCCGGCAGGTGCGGACGCTTTCAAGCACACCGCCGCAAAAGAAAGGGGGGTTGTTGTCGAAACTCGGACTTTTCACGTCGCAATTGAATCTCAGCGGTTCCCGGACGAACCCCGTATTACGACAACAGGCATTGATGCAGGCTCAGTACACTCCTCCGGACTACCTCGACATGTCTCCGCAGGAAACATTTATCCCGGAGTCTGTTTTGGCGGAGTCTTATATGCCTGTAACGCCGCAATCCGCGATGCCGCAGCCGGGACGACAACCGATCACGCGGACCCAGCAGCAGATGCAGATGGTAAGGATTCCCCGGCAACCGGCTCCAACGGCTTCCCGGCCGGAAACGGCGGCCAATTTACCGGGAGGGACCGCTTCAGCGAATCTCCCGTTTGATGTGGTCGGCCGTTTGGCTCGGGTCAAAAACCCTCAGAACCCTCGGGAAATCCTCGGTTATATGGTGAAAGACGAAAGCGGCAAATTGTACATGGTGACTCCGCCGCCGGGAGTGGATCTGGAACCGTATGTCAGTGAAGTCGTCGGGATTTCCGGGAAACGCGGCATGATGCAGGATTCCGGTTTTCCGCATATTTCCGCAACAGCAGCACCATCCATTCTACGATAATAACGAATCATGGCAGGCGAAGTTTTAAGTCAGGAAGAGGTCGAAAATCTGCTCAACATCATGTCGATGGGAGGAGAGAAGAAAAATGCCGCGCCGAAACCGGACCCCAAACCGAAGAAATCGGCTTTTTCTTCCGGAAATTTACCCGCCTGGGGTCACGAGAAGATCACCCCTTACGATTTCAAGCGTCCGGAACGTGTCGGCAAGGAACAGATGAAGGCTCTTCAAACATTGCATGAAGGGTTCGGACGCAAGTTCGCCGCCGGACTTTCCGCAATGCTGCGCACCATTGTCGAAGTGAAGCTCACCAGTGTCGACCAGCTCACGTACAGCGAGTTCATTTTCAGTCTCGACAATCCGACATGTTTCAATCTTTTGCGTGCGGAACCGCTCGAAGGAAATCTGATTCTCGACATCAACCCGTCGGTGCTTTATCCGATGATCGACCGTATGCTCGGCGGCGGCCGCGAACCGTCTCTGACCACACGGCGGCCGCTCACGGAAATCGAACTCCGGCTCGTGTCGCGTATTACGAATCTGTTCCTCAATGAAATGAAACATGCCTGGGAAAACGTGCTTGAACTGGATTTGAAAGTGATTCAGGTCGAAAGCAATCCTCAGTTGATTCAGATTGTTCCTCCGAACGAAGTGGTCGTGCTCGTTTGTTTTGAAGTGGCACTCATTGAGGTTCGCGGAATCATCAATCTTTGTATTCCGTACAACGCCATTGAGCGGATTTCCGGCAAATTGGCGTCCAATTCCTGGGTCACTTACGGACGCAGGCAGGCGACCCCGCAGTCGATTGAAAAGATCAGTAAGTCGATACGCAACATGCTTGTCGAGCTGAAGGTCAAACTCGGACACACCAAAATCGCCTTGAATGATCTGATGCAGCTTCGTGTCGGTGATGTGATTTGCACGCAGAAAAATGTGAATACGCCGTTGCTGGTCAGTGTGGAAGGAATCCCAAAATACTGGGCCAAGCCGGGGGCCTACAAAGGCTACACCGCGATTCAAATCGAAGACATCATTGAAGACCCGACCGAAATCATCGCCCAGGAATAAAGTGGAAGATGAGATTTGTTCGGAAACAGAAAAATAGAAAAAACAGGTGTTCTGGTTAAGCAAAAAATCCCGTATTTTTCGACAATTCCGACAAATTACGTCCGTTTCCGAAAAAATGATATGCCGGAATTTTTGTACAACGCGAAAGAAGTGTACAATTTTCTTTTGTCCGATTTCACTCTGAAAAGCGTGGTTTTTATACAGGACCCTCCGGAAGTGAAAAATAACGGAATACACCGCGAAAAACGAAACAATCAAAAAAATTAACATTGCGGTTTGATGGGGGGCTTGAACGATTGAAACAAATCGGATATGATAATGAAAATTTATTTTTTACGACAATATCACAACCTTTTTTATTTTCAGAAACAATAGTAACCTGAACTTAGTTCAGGACTTTTAATCGAATCGAGTACGTCAGCAAGTCATAGAACGTCATTTAATGACGCAGTAATTTCCTACAGACCACCGGATGATTTCGGGTAGGAATTTACCGTAGATTGACAGAGTTGCGTGGCTCCCGCTAAGGGAGCGTCGCGTGTCAATCTGTGGGTTGAATCAGCGCTTACCGCGCACCACTTTGGTCGGTGGGATGAACCCGTTCTATGAGCGTGATCGCTCCCCGTTTCTTTGCGACCACCACTTTCTGCCGTTCTCTTGGCATTTCCTTGACTTTCCCTTTCGAAACGTCGTCACCTCATTCTTAATATTTTTTATTATGTTACAACATTGGTCAATTCCTCCTTGGATAACATCTCGTTCTTATTTCACCGGCACGGAAAAATCGCGAACGATTCTCACCAATTCCCGCTGGGCAACACACCTCGTTTTGGAAGACCTTTCTTCCGATATGTGGAGCAAACTCTCGGAACGCTTCACGCTTGGATCGTTGAAAGTGCCGCTCGCCGAAATCGGCATCGACATTGAGGATGCCGAACATCTCAAAGAAATTGAAAACTTTCTCGGGTCCCTTCGGCAAGAAGGATGCCTCGTTCTCGAAGGAGCGGAGAATTTTCAACCGCCCCAATGGACGCTTGCTCATCAGGAACAAATGAAGCAAATGCTATCCGTTGCCGCTAAGGATTCATGCGCGAATAACATTACTTAAAAGTGCTATTGCATAAAAAGTCAAAATTCAATATACTCTTGAAATGAACAAGACCATTATAGCAATCATTGCGGAAAAATACAAGAG
>JAISQK010000016.1 GCA_031274255.1 Planctomycetaceae bacterium
CTCATTGTTCCAAAGAGGCTTTGATGCCTATTATTCAGGGAAAAATCCTTGAAGGCTCCACCATCCACACCAATGGATGGAGAGCTTACGACGGGTTGATTTTGAACGGTTACGATCACTATCGGATGTTCCATCATGAGAATGAATTTGCAAGAGGAAAGTCGCATGTCAATGGAATGGAAGCGTTTTGGAGTTATGCCAAAAGACGTCTTGCCAAGTTCAACGGCTGTTCTTCTCAAACCTTCATCTTCCATTGAAAGGAAACGGAATTTAGGTACAATCATCGCGCGGAAAACCTCTTGAACATCGTCAAAAGTCTGATAAAATAGCCTGAGATGCTAGTCAAGAGCCTAAACCTTTTATTCCGCAGGACGCTAAAAGGATGCCTTCGGCTGGCAACGCACGGGCGTTGCATTCCAGACCGCGAGTCGCGGCGGGCGGTTTGTCTCCCGACACCTTCGGTGTGGTCGCTTCCAATAGAAAATCTTTCCAACCACTTTCGTGCGGTTGGCATCGGTTAGAAAAATCTTTCCAACGGAAGCCGAAGGCAATCCGGGCTGCAACGTCCGTACGTTGCCCGTTCGCGTTGCTCACTGGAGTCCGCGAGCGGAACAAAAGGGAATACTGGCGGAACGAAAAAGAAAAGCAGTTGGAAAGATTCTCCATCGGAAGCGAACCGAACGGAGTGAGCGTGAACAAGTGCGATCCAACGTGCTACGTTGGCGCGGGGCTTCCCGGCTGCAACGTCCGCACGTTGCGGATTCGATATTACTGTTGAAAAACCGTAAGAACTTTGCGACGAAACACGAAACTAACCGTTTTTCATTTTCAAAACCGTTTTTTTGATACCGATGACATCCAGTCCGATGTCCGCAAGAAGATCATTGCGTTCGCCGTGTTCGACATAATGGTCGGGAATGCCGAGCCGGTAAAGTTTCCGCGTGTCAAGATGTTCGTCCACGGCGGCTTCCAGAACGGCACTCCCGAATCCGCCGGCCAAAACCCCTTCCTCCAGCGTGACAAGGAACCGTCCCTGACGCAACGGCTCAAGCAGCGTGACGTTATCAAGCGGTTTCACGAACCGGGCATTGACCACACCGACATCAAAACCGTCGAACGCCAGCTCCGAGGCTGCGGTCAGAGCGTTGCTCAAAAGTCCGCCGCAAGCGGCGAGAGTGCCGTGTTTTCCTGAGCGGAGGACTTGCGCCTTCCCCGGTTCCAACGGCGGAAAGTCCTCGGAAATCTTCACGGCGGTGCATTTCGGATACCGTATCGCCGCCGGAAAATCATGTTGCAGAGCAATGCTCAACATCGGTTCCACATCCTCCGCACAGCCGGGAGCCATGACGGTGAGATTCGGAAACGGCCGTAAATACGCGATGTCGAACACTCCGTGATGTGTGGGACCGTCCGCACCGACAATTCCGGCACGGTCCAGCAAAAGCGTCACCGGCAGATTTTGGAGCGAAATCTCCTGAAATATCTGATCGTATCCCCGCTGCATGAAGGTGCTGTAAATATCGACGACCGGTTTCATGCCGGATTTCGCAAGTCCCGCGGCAAAGACCAACGCATGAGACTCACAAATGCCGACATCGAAAAAACGGTCGGGGAACAGATCACGGATCGGTTCAAGCATGTTTCCCTGACACATCGCCGCGGTAATGACGCAGATTCTGCGGTCGTCCTTCATGTGCCGGAAAAGAGCGTTTCTCACCATTTCCGTATAGGAAAATGGAATTTTCGGCGTGTCCTCCTCCGAATCGCTGAGTAACGTGACGGTTTTCGCCGCGGTGCGACCATTGATTTTGATTGCCGGAGTCGTGGCATGATACGTTGTCGGGTCTTGTTCCGCCGGCCGAAAACCATGCCCCTTTTCGGTGAAAATGTGAAGCAGCACCGGTTCGTTGTACTGACGCACCATCGTGAGGAACTTCCGAAGACGCCGGATGTTGTGACCGTCAATCGGTCCGATATAGCGGAACCCCAACTCCTCAAACATCGCTCCGCCGAGAAGTCCCGCTTTGACCGCCAGTTTGAACTGTCCCAGAAGTTTTTCCGTGATTTTTCCCAAACGCGGAATTTTCTGAAGCAAACGGTGGATCTCGTTTTTGACGCTCAGATAAGTTTTGTTCATCCGAAACGAATCAAGATAATGGGCCAATCCGCCGACCCGCGGACTGATCGCCATTTTATTGTCGTTGAGAATCACCGTCACATTTTTTTTGAGCCAACCGGCATGGGAAAGTGCCTCAAACACAACACCGGAAGCAAGTGCCCCGTCGCCGATGACCGCGATATTGTGCCGCTTTTCTTCGGGATGATTCAGATTGTCGCCGCACGCGAGTCCGAGTATCGAACCGACACTGCACCCTGCGTGTCCTGTCAGAAACAGGTCGAAACCGCTTTCTTCAGGGTTGGGGTACCCCATGAGGCCTCCTTGTGTGCGGAGAGTCTCAAATTTTTCATACCGGCCGGTCAGCAGTTTGTGCGGGTAAATTTGATGTCCGGTGTCCCAGACAAGACGGTCTTTTGTGAAATCAAATGTCGTGTGCAGTGCGATACAAAGCTCCACCACACCGAGATTTGACGCAAAATGAATCGAACGCTTTTCCGCCAGCCGGCACAATTCCTCACGAATTTCCGCGGCAAGTTCCGTCAGTTGCGGAAAACTCAGACTCTTCAGATCAGCAGGGGAGGAAATCGTGGGAAGAATACGCGGCATTTACTTTTTCCTCTCAAGCAGGTTCCGCGTCAGTCTGACCAGTGCCTGAAGAGCGAGTTGATGGGGTGTTTTGAAATTCGCCAGTGCGGCACACGCGGCTTCAACCCGCTCTTTCGCCTGTTTTTTACTTTCGTCCAATCCCAGATAGGTTGGGAAAGTCAGCTTTCCCTGGGATTTGTCCTTGTGAACCCGTTTACCGGTCATTTCTTCGTCACCAACCCAGTCCAGCAGGTCGTCCGTAATTTGAAACGCAAGTCCGTAGTTGTTTCCATACTCTTCGAGCATCTTTTTTTGCGTCTCACTGGCACCGCCGATCCGAGCTCCCATCCGAAGTCCCGCCAGAATCAACATGCCTGTCTTGCGGTGATGGATGGATTCAAGAAACTCCAGTGAAGTCCCGCCTCCGGCGTTCCAACTCATATCATCCGCTTGACCGCCGACCAATTGCAGCGGTCCGCTTGCTTCCGCGAGAATGGCCACGCACTCCCCGGCAAGACCGGACGGAAACAGCTTTCTCGCGAGAATCTCAAACGCATAGGCCAAAAGAGCGTCTCCGGCAAGAATGGCACTGGCTTCATCAAACTGAATGTGACACGTCAGTTGCCCGCGCCGCAAGTCGTCATTGTCCATCGCGGGCAAATCGTCATGAATCATCGAGTAGGTATGAATCATTTCCGCCGCACATGCCGCCGGCATCGCTTTGGAACGCACCCCGCCGGAAAGCTCACATGCCAAAAGCGTCATCGTGGGCCGGATTCTTTTTCCCCGTGAAAGAAGACTGTAACGAATCGGTTCGCTCAGCGTTTTCGGACAATCCGGCCCAAACTGTGTATATTCATCCAGCCTGGAATCAATTTCCGATTTCAGGAGGTTAAGATATTCTGTCACTTGTTGTTCGGATAAGTCCTGCATGGTTATTTTTGATTATTGTCCCGTTTATGGGATAATGCCGGCAAAAGACAAGTAATCTTGTAAACAATCATCACTTTCGCCGACTCTATAAATTATTATATGTTACACTTCCGTATCACTGAAGAGCATCCCGTCAGTGTCTTCGGAATCGTCCGGCTGTACAAGCTTTTTGACTCGTTTTTTTCGTACAACCGGTTTTTCCGTGAGATTTTCAGGAGAGGTACTGAATGACTTTTTCGTACTGAAACTGTCTTCATCGACCGTTTCCGTTTCCAGTGAACCATCCTGATTCACTTTCTGAAGAATTTCGATTTTCCGTTCGGCCGTTTTGAGAATTTTGTGACAATATCGAAGAATTCGGATACCGTATTCATAGTTTTCCAGCGACGCCTCCAGCGAACTCTGACCGACATCCAGCGAATGGACGATCCGGTCGAGCTGCAACATGGCTTCTTCAAAAGACTCCGGCTCCTGAAACAAATCATTTGGTGACATTATCAATCTTCATTAATCTTCGTCAAAGATGGAAATTTTTTGAATTTTGTCACCCTGTCTGATGGAATCGACGACATCCTGACCTTCGATGACCCGTCCGAAAACCGTATGATGGTTGTCGAGCCACGGGGTCGCCACATGAGTGATGAAGAACTGGGAACCGTTTGTATTCGGACCGGCGTTGGCCATCGAAAGCACACCGGGACCGTCATGTTTCAGGTCAGGATGGAACTCGTCCTCAAATGTGTAACCGGGACCGCCGGTGCCGGTTCCGAGCGGACAACCGGTTTGAATCATGAAGTCCTGAATCACGCGGTGAAAAATCAAACCATCATAAAACCCTTCTGTAACCAAACTTACGAAATTTTCGACCGTCTTGGGGGTTTTGCCGTCAAAAAGTTCCAGTTTGATTGTCCCTTTCAACGTTTCAATCGTTGCAATTTTCATATAGATAAGTACTCTTTTGTTAAAATTAAGGTAGAGCCCGGTCAAAGTGAGTGAAATTATACGGAATTGTTGCAAAATGGGAAGCGGTCACCACTCTTTAGACTAACGCATATCCCCAAATGAGGAAGGGAATCTTTTATGTTCCCTGGTATTGAGATTGTCAGGAATGAGGATCTTTGCCGAAAAAAACAGAGAGGTTAACAATTCAATGGATTAGCGGTATCGGAAAAACAACGGCGGAAATTGGCAATCGGGAGACAGAAATCAGGTGATTGACAAGGGGGTTTTGCCTCCGGCGGGCCGACCGGGTCGCCCACAGATCCGGACGTGCAGGCATTACCGCATCCGGTTCCTCAAAGCATTGACATTACTTCACTTAGCGATTGTTAACTCCTTTCCTGAAGATACAGTGGACAATCTTGGGCAGGG
>JAISQK010000078.1 GCA_031274255.1 Planctomycetaceae bacterium
CCCGCGAATTCTTCCGCCATATTGAAACTTTCCCCTCCAGACATAACGCCCTCCCAAGTTTTTGTTCATTATATCATAGTGTTTAAGAAAAATGAAAAATTTATGGGTCAAGTTTAGACCAATGCGGCTGCTCCGCTCTTTTGAGACGGATGTTTGCCTCGTAGAGTGCTAACAATCCGCCTCTATTTTCTATTCCTGTCTCCCTATCCGTGAAGGGATCATTTGGAGGTGAGTTCGAAATCGAACGTATTGGCCTGTCCGGAAACAACGGTGACGCTGAATGGCGTTTTCTGCGGGTTTTTGTAAATCAAAGGAAGTGCATCTTTTGCTTTCATGACCTCAACCATTTGATCCGGGTTCGTCTCATCAGGAATTTTCCGACCCGTCGGTTCATTCTCCGTTTTGTAAATGGTAACGATATAATCGCCGGGTGTCGTCCCTGCGTCAGGTTTTCCCAGCAGCGTTTGGAGTTTGTAGGTTCCATCCTTCTCCGTAATTGCGTAAGCAGGATGACCGTTCGTCCCTTTCGGGGTAAAATTCACCGAGGCTCCCGCAACCGGTTTGCTGTTAAAAGTCACTGTTCCTGTCACCGCATCCGTTTTTAGACCGGACTTTCCGCAGCCGAAACAGGAAAACAGAACAAAAGAAACACCAATCATCAATAATATCTGAAATCGTTTCATGGGGAAAATTTTTCTTCCTATTAATTTAATAAAGTGACAAGCCAAAAATCAGAGCGGCTGAAAAGAAAACCTGCCTGTATGGATTTTCCTTTCAGCGTCAATAGGTCTGTATGTTCTGTTTTACGGCAGAGACACCGTTTCACCGCCTTGGCTTGAACCGGCAGCTCCCCAAACACCGAAAGTGGAAGCTCCCGACCACCGTTCAGGGTACTCAGGATCAGAATCGGGATAACCAAGCCGCTGAGTGATGGTCCCGCTGTCAACGGCTTCACTCACAAAACGGACCGAACCGTCGCACAAAGTCACATTGACACCGCCGGTATGATTACTGCTGACAGTCATAATAAGTTCACGGGCCGGAGCGGCAGAATTCAAACGGCAGGAAGGCGAATTCGGCGGAAGAATCGTGTGGAACATGACAAAAACCGGCCGCACGTCAAACCATCTACGTCCTTTTTGTTGGTAAGTTTCGAAATCACTTTTATATGTTCCCTTGTCTCCCCGTGTTGCGGCACATTCGGATGGCAGGGTTGTCCGTGTTCCAGTGTCAAGAGCCGCAATGCCGGAAATGATCTTTCTGTCATCTGTTGTTGTCCGATTCGTTGTGACAGACTCGGAAAATAACAACGTATTGCTGGCACCGTCGTTTACATTGGAAAAAGAAAACACCCAATGATTCCCATTAGGGAATAAACCGCGTGTTTGTGCCCAAGTGTTATTGATCTGAGCATCACCCCGATTGCAACGGTAAGTCGAAGTCCCAGGTTGGTTCTGATTATTTACCGATTTTGGGGCATTCCCGTCCGAAGGACAGAGAAACGCGGAAATTTCTGTGCGGAAAGGACTCGGATCATTACCCACATTATTAGTATTGTCCACATTCGGAACAAGAGCCGAATTATAGGGTGAGGTTGAGGCCGCTTTTGACAGCATGGAATTGATTGTCTCGTAAATGGCCGATTGCTCAATATACGGCAACAGAGTACTGAACGGACTGTACATTCCCACATAGTCGAGATTCGTCGTTGTGCCGGACTGTTTAAACGCCGTCCAGTCAGGATCATTTTCTCCGCAAGGCAAACGTTTTTTTGAATCATGAAAGTTATGAACCGCCAATCCCAATTGCTTGAGTTTATTGGCACATTCCATCCGTCTGGCCGCTTCGCGAGCCGCCTGAACCGCAGGCAAAAGAAGAGCGATTAAAACACCGATAATCGCAATGACAACGAGAAGTTCCACAAGTGTAAACGCACCTTTAGAACGATATAAATAGCCCCCCCCCCCCATTTTAACATTTTTTGACAAATTCTTCTTTTTCACAAAAACCTCCTCATAAATTAAAATTAAATTGGATTGAAAAAACCGCAAGTTCCTACCAAGAGTCCGTTTCATATTCCTACTCTCCCTTAGTTTCTACTGTTCTGTTAATGACCGTTTCATTTTTCCTGTGTGTGGTATTTTCAAGAGACACACGTGACATTATTTGTGAGCAGAAGCAAAAAGCAGGCCAAACCCCGATAATGACGCAAAAAATCGAAAACCCCCTTATTTTCGGCATGGAAAAGCAAAAATGCCGGAAGAGATGACCGTGACATTCGACAGCCATCATATATAGTGGTTAAATACGCTGGAAAGTAATGAAATTTCACGGGAGCAAGGAGTAAACCAATTCACTCCGCAAGATTGATTTTCGCCTTGAAAAGCCCGCTTCCATACGGTTCAAGGAGTGAAACCAGACGCTCAGACGGAGAGAAAGCGGCAAGAAGATTCCATTGTGAAAGTTCCATTGAAAGCGGAATTTTCTGACCGTTCCGCACTTTCGCGGCGGTCTTCTCGTCCAGTTCAATCTTGGGAAGATGCCGGACCGCTGTTTCCATCGGGAGAAGAGATTGCGTCCAGTTGTGTTGCTCCGTTCCTTCAAGAAAATCCGGCGTCACCGCGTTTTCCAACGTAAACGGTCCGATCCGGTTTCGGGTCAGTGCCGTCATCACTGCGCCGGTGTTCAGCGATCCGGCGATGTCACGTCCCAACGAGCGGATGTAGGTTCCCGACCCGCACTCAATCCCGAGCATGAGTTTCGGATAGCGGTACTCCAGAATTTCAATCTGAAACACTTCAATTTCACGAGGAGACAGCTCGAACATTTCCCCCTTTCGGGCCAGATGATACGCCCGTTTTCCGTTGATTTTCATGGCGGAAAATCTCGGCGGTCTTTGCATGATTCGACCGATGAACCGCGGAAGCACATCTTCAACCGTTGCAAGCGTCGGCACAGAAGGATGTTCCAGCGGCGTGAGTTTTCCCTCAATGTCTTCGGTGTCACTTGTCACGCCCAGTTGAAATGTCGCGGTGTAGCGTTTCGGCAAAAGATGAATCACTTCAATCAGCCGCGTCGCCTTCCCGACACAACCGACCAGCACCCCTTCCGCCAGCGGGTCGAGCGTTCCGGCGTGTCCCGCCTTTGCCGGTCTTGCGAGACGCTGCACACGGGAGACTGTCTTTCGGGCGGTTTCCCCCTGCGGCTTGTAAAGGACAATGATACCGGACGCACACATGACTCATGAATGTAATAAGGGGCAAAAATCAAACCATTCCTGACCGAATTGCCTGATCCAATCCGCGGCGTGATTCGGCCCCCAGGAACCCGCTTCGTAAAAAGAGAGATGATCGGCAAGCTGTGTTTCCCAAGTGTTTTGAATCGGGTCGATGATTTCCCAGGCGGCTTCCACTTCGTCACTCCGTGCAAAAAGGCTGGCGTCGCCGTTCATGGCGTCAAGGAGCAGCCGCTCATACGCTTCAGGGAGTTCACCTTGAAAACTCTGCCGGAAGTTGAAATTGAATGTCGTTTCGCGGCATTTCATGTCGGTGTCGGGGACTTTTGTCTGAAAGTAAATCTGGATTCCTTCAGCAGGCTGAATCTGAATCAACAGCCGGTTGGCGGCAATGGTTTTGTTCCGCTTGCCGGATTCCCCCTGAAACATGGAGTGCGGCGGCTGTTTGAACTGAATGACAATCTGCGTCGTACGGCAGCTCATCGCTTTTCCCGAACGAAGATAGATCGGCACATCCTTCCACCGCCAGTTGTCCGCCATCAGACGCACGGCGGCGTAAGTGGCCGTTTGACTGTCTTTATCGACACCGGGCTCATCGCGATAGGAACGGTACTGTCCGCGAATCGTGTTGGTCCGTACTTCTTCCGGTGCCATGGCACGGATGGCACGGAGCACCTTGACTTTTTCGTCACGGACGGCGTCCGCTTCAAAACGTGACGGCGGTTCCATCAGAACAAACGTCAGAATTTGCAGGAGATGGTTCTGAAACATGTCCCGCAGAATCCCTGCCTTTTCGTAAAACGCCGCCCGATGCCCGACCGTCACTTCTTCGTTGGCCGTGATTTGAATGTTGTCGATGTAGTTCCGGTTCCAGACCGGCTCGAACATGGTGTTGGCAAACCGGAACACCAGAACATTGTTGACCGTTTCCTTGCCGAGATAGTGGTCGATGCGGTAAATTTGCCGCTCCTTGAAGACCTGATGAATCGCCGTGTTGAGCGTCTTTGCCGTTTCAAGGTTCGTTCCGAACGGTTTTTCGATGATGACCCGTCGGGTACCGTTTGCGGCTTCTTTTTCCGACGCCATCCCCGCTGCACCGAGTTTCGCCGCAATTGAAGCGTAAAAAACCGGTGATGTCGAAAGATAATAGAGCCGGTTGGCGTGAGATTCCGTGTCGGAACCGGTGTTTTCCAGCGACCGGAGATACGTCTCAAGTCCGTCAAAGCCGCTTTTTTCGATGTCGCCGGAGAAATAGTGAATCATTTGCGAAAAAGCGTCCCATTTTTCCTGAGTGAAAGTCCCGCCGGAAAATGTTTGCGTCGTTTCCGCCAGTTTGTTCCGCCACTGTTCGTCACTCATCGGCGTCCGGGAAAAACCGACAATCCGAACCGTCTCACGAAGCCGGTTTTTCCGGTAAAGCTGATAAAGTGCCGGAATCAGCTTTCGGGAAGTCAAGTCTCCCGATGCTCCAAAAATCACGATCGTTTGTGACATATCTATTCACCCGTTGTATGAAAAGCAGACCAAAACAATGTCATCCCAGTGCGACATCAAGCGTCATCATCACCGCAAAACCAATAATGGCGCCGATGGTTCCGGCGTCGGAGTGACGAACCTCGCGCGATGCGGGGATCAACTCTTCAACGACCACATAAATCATGGCACCGGCGGCAAAAGCAAGGGCGTAAGGGAGAATCATCTGAATCTGAACCACGACAAGAATGCCGACCAGTGCCGCCAACGGCTCCACGACCCCGGAAAGCTGACCGTACCAGAAACATCGGAGCGGAGTCAGGTTTTGACGCCGCAACGGTACGGAAACGGCCATTCCTTCAGGGATGTTCTGAATGGCGATTCCGAGTGCCAGGACGACGGCTCCGGTGATTGTGGCGGTCGGAATCCCGGACAAGACCGCTCCAAATGCGACTCCCACGGCAAGCCCTTCCGGAATGTTATGCAATGTAATCGCC
Organism: Planctomycetaceae bacterium; assembly: GCA_031274255.1. Classification (GTDB taxonomy): domain Bacteria; phylum Planctomycetota; class Planctomycetia; order Pirellulales; family Thermoguttaceae; genus WRMR01. Next base: position 5,206 of record JAISQK010000078.1, read on the forward strand.
AAAACGAGCAAAACACTTTCCCGCCAATGCGTGGAAATTCCTTCCGCGTCTTTGCGTTCGAGTCCGGGATGCAGGTGCGGCAGGAGTTTATCGACACACCAGAGGAATCCGCCTCCGGCCAAAAAACCGACCAATGCCGGAACCCACGGAATCATGCCCTGCTCTTCCGACATCTTGATGGACGGTGCCAGCAATGACCAAAAACTTGCGGCAATCATCACACCGCCGGCAAAACCGAGCATCAGGTCGAGTGTTTGCCGACGGATTTCCTGAAAGAAGAAAACAACCGACGCTCCCAGTGCCGTCGCCGCCCAAGTTGATAAAACCGCCAGAACCACGACCGCGGTTTGGTACTCTTTGGCTAATTCAAAAAACATTCCTGATGATTCCGCTTACCGCTTTCCGACGTTCCGCGGTTGTTAAAATACTCACACTTAATCCGGAAGCATGCCGTCGGAAACGGCGGAACTCTCCGCACCGGTTCCGGCACCGACAACCTCGGAATCGGCGTCCGGCTCGTTTTCTTCATAGGAACCGACAAACACAAGCTGCTTTTTGTCACCGACCTCTTTGACATCAACCGAAATACAGTTCTTCCCTTCAAACTCCCCTTTAAGGATTTCCTCGGAGAGCGGGTCTTCAATGTTGGCCTCAATCGCACGGCGCAACGGTCTTGCCCCGTAATCAAGCGTGCTTCCCCGCTTGATGATATGCTTTTTCGCTTCGTCGGTGAGGAGGATTTTAAGTCCTTTTTCGGCCAGCCGGTTGCGGAGTTTACGGAGTTCCAGTTCAATCACTTCGCTGAGGTCGTTTTCCGTCAGATGCCGGAAGACAATGATTTCATTGATACGGTTGAGAAATTCCGGACGGAAGAATTTTTCAATCTGATCCTTCACCCGCTCTTTCATGCTGTCGTAATTTCCATCACTGTCCGGTTTTTGGAACCCGAACGCGGCTTCATTTTTGATCGCTTCCGCTCCGGCGTTGGTCGTCATGATCAAAATCGTGTTGCGGAAATCCACGTTTCTGCCAAAACTGTCGGTGAGACGCCCTTCTTCCAACACCTGAAGAAGCATGTTGAAGACATCAGGATGAGCTTTTTCAATTTCGTCGAACAGCACCACCGAATAGGGACGCCGCCGGATTTTCTCGGTGAGCTGACCGCCTTCCTCGAAACCGACATATCCCGGAGGAGCGCCGACCAACCGGCTGACACTGTGTTTTTCCATGTATTCACTCATGTCCACTTGAATAAGCGCCTCTTCGTCACCGAACATAAACTCGGCCAATGCCTTTGCAAGAAGCGTTTTTCCCACACCGGTCGGCCCGGCGAAAATAAAACTTCCGATCGGACGTTTCGGGTCCTGCAAGCCGCTGCGGCTCCGGCGTACAATCCGCGAAACGGCGGAAATCGCTTCGTTCTGGCTGATGACTTTCCGGTGAAGCTCCTCTTCCATCCGCATGAGACGCTTGGAATCTTCGGTCGTCATCCGAGTGAGCGGAATGCCGGTCATTTTGGAAATCACCTCGGCAATGACATGTTCGTCGACCACACCGCCCGTCTGCTGCGACCGTTCCCGCCATTCTTTCTGGATGTCGAGTTTCTTCTTTTTGATTTTGTCGGCCTGGTCGCGAAACGCCGCCGCTTTCTCGAAATCCTGTGCCGCCACTGCCGCTTCTTTTTCATGATTGAGTTTCTCGATCTGCTGGTCGAGGTCGGCAAGATCGGGCGGCCGGGTCATCGTTTTCAAGTGAACCCTTGCACCGGCTTCGTCAATCACGTCAATCGCTTTATCCGGCAGACACCGCGCCGTGATATAACGATTGGAAAGTTCCACCGACGCATCCAAGGCATCGTCGGTAATCTTGACACGGTGATGTTTTTCATAACGGTCGCGCAGTCCCTTGAGAATCTGTACCGTTTCCGTGGTGCTGGAAGGCTCCACCATCACAATCTGAAAACGCCGTTCCAAAGCACTGTCTTTTTCGATATATTTCCGGTATTCATCAAGCGTCGTGGCTCCGATACACTGAATTTCTCCGCGTGAAAGAGCCGGTTTGAGCACATTCGACGCATCAATCGCCCCTTCCGCACCGCCGGCTCCGACGAGAGTGTGAAGCTCATCAATGAACAGGATTGTGTTTTTAACCCGCTGCACTTCATTCATGAGAGCCTTGATCCGCTCCTCGAACTGTCCGCGGTATTTTGTTCCGGCCACCATCATGGCAAGGTCGAGGACGACAATCCGCCGGTCAAGGAGCAGTTCAGGGACGTTCCCTTCGATGATCCGTTGAGCAAACCCTTCGACAATCGCCGTTTTCCCGACTCCTGCTTCACCAAGAAGAACCGGATTGTTCTTGGTTCGGCGGCTCAGAATCTGCATGGTCCGTTCGATTTCATTGTCGCGGCCGATCACGGGGTCAAGTTTTTTCTGCCGTGCCAGTTCCGTCAAATCGCGGCCGAAACTGTCGAGTGCCGGAGTCTTGGACTTCCCTGTTTTCCGCGGCGGCTCGTCACTCTGCCCGGACATTGCGAATTGATCGTTTTCCATCCCCGACCGTTCCCCTGTGTCAAGGGCTTCAAGACCGTGTCCGAGAAGGTTGAGCACCTCTTTCCGGACATCTTCAAGCTTCAGACCGAGGTTCATCAGCACCTGAGCGGCGACCCCTTCCTGTTCGCGCAAAAGTCCCAATAAGATATGTTCCGTCCCAACGTAATTATGATTGAGATTTCTCGCTTCTTCCATTGAGAACTCAATCACTTTTTTGGCACGCGGCGTCTGCGGAAGCCGTCCCATAGTGACCAGATCGGGACCGCTGCGAACCAGTTTTTCCACTTCAATCCGTATTTTCCGAAGGTCGATGTCGAGATTTTTCAGGACATTCGCAGCCACACCGCTCCCCTCTTTGACGAGTCCGAGGAGGATGTGTTCCGTTCCGATATATTCATGGTTAAAACGCTGGGCTTCCTGATTGGCCAATTGCATAACCTTCCTGGCTCGGTCGGTGAATCGCTCGTATGGCATGATCCTTACTCGTTTTTTCTAATTAGCTTGTTAATCTTTGCTGATGGTGCCGTTTATCGTCATACAGCGGCCTGCAAACCTTCAATAATTTCTCATCATATTCTATAAAAATACTACGTTGTAAAATGAAGCGTTTAAGAAAATTTGAAAAAATATCAACGGCTCGGCAAGTCCCGTCAAATTATCATAAGGGGACAACTCCTATCATTCCGGTTCATTGTACCTCTTCAAGGGAAAACCCAACAGGGGGGATTATACTCTTCCAATAAAATCCGGCATTCCGAATTACTGTCTCAAAAGCACGGTTTTGTCAAATACATTGATTATGCAAGACGGGAAAAGTCCATCCATTTTAATCCGCCGTTGTACGTCCTGTGGCCACATCAAATTCATCAACAGCCGGAATAAGCATTGCAACCGTTGTAAAGCCATAGGTCGCCGCCGCCGCGATGAACACAAAATGATACTGTCCGAGCAGCATACTGGTGATGGAGTAAAATGTTGCAATCGGAAGGATAAATGACGCCAGTCCAATCGCCGCGGAGGGATTCCTCGCCCCGATTGCAATATAAATCCCGATACTTCCGCCGATCATAAAGGCAAGAAACGACTGGAGTTGCACTTCAAATGAACCGCTGAACCCCACCATAATCCACATACAGGTCGCAATCCCGATAAAAAGAAAGAAAATCAAACCAAGACTCGTTGCAATGGCACTTCGCGTGTTTTCGTACTGCATTCCAATGTAAATTCCGGTCATGGCGACGAAAAAATAGAGTACAAGAAGCCCCGACATGAGAAAACAGGCATTCGTCAGTGAAATCACATTCGCCCACCAGAAGTAGAAGGAGAGAGCCAGCGGCAGTACAAACATTTCCTTCATATTGTAAAACGTCCCGCCGAGTTTTCCGTACACAAATTCTTTCGGCGAAATGTCACTCGCAAGGAGCAAAACAAAGGTTCCGCCGTCTCTTTCAGAAGTCAATGAGGTGACCGCTTGAGCATTGACCAGAATCAGCGAAAGAATCAACAGCGGCAAATAAGGGGCTGCAAATTGGGAAAGCGTCCATTCGGCATTGGAATGAACAGTAGAATGGATCATCCAGGCAGCACAAAAAAACAGGAGGATATAAGCAAACCGGAGTACAAGTGTTTTTCGCCCGTATGCGTGTGTACAGATTTCACGCCATGCAATCGGATTGTTCCAAACATGCCGAACCTTTCCCGATGCGGCAGAAATAACATGGACAGGTTGCGGGAGTCTGGAGGATTTCTCCTCTTTTCTCCAGGTGTCTTCTTCCATTGAGGTGAGGCGGGTTTCCCGTGACGGATTCCAAACCCGTACCATCAGAATGGCAATTCCGTTGATAAGGATTCCAAGTAAAGTGAAAACCGTGAGAAACCCGGAAATCGACCAGAAAAGTCCTGATGCCGCCGTAAATGTCGGCTGTGCTGCAAGTTGAATCGCCTGCCACGGACTCATTGCCATAGCCAGTTGGTTGGTTGAAAGCATCCCCCACGTTTTCCCAAAATATCCGAAATGGACAGCTTCCCAAAATCCGAGCCACGCAACAATGATCAAAATCGTTGCCGCAAGGGCTTGAAAGGTTTTGTCCCGCCAAAGTGCCATGCAGGAACCGAGACTTCCGCAAACGAACAGACTCCAAAGCGTCACAACCAACACTCGAATCACTTGAGCATAGGAAATCCCCCCTAAAAGAGTCATCACCATAAAAAGAGGAAGCGAGGTAAGCAGAAGAATTAGTACACTTAACAAACTTGCCAACAATTTTCCGAATACGAGTTCCGCGTTGGTCATGCGTGTAAGAAGGAGCAAGACCAGCGTTTTACGGTCTTTTTCTTGAGCGACCGCTCCTGCCGCAAGGATGGCGGAAGAAAAAAGGAGAATCACAAGTTGAAGCGGCGCAAGGAGTTGGAACAACAGTCCGCCGAATCGGGCAAAATCTCCGGTGTCACGAACGAGCTGCGTTCCCGTCACCACAAGCCAGGCGGTACAGATTAATAGAAGAATCACACCACCGTAAAGACTTCGGAAAATGAAAAGTTTCGGCTGACGCGGAGCAACCGTCACCTCCCTGTAAAAGGCAGGTCCAATAATCATTGACGCTCCTCTCCTCCTTGTTTTTGAAAAAATTACGCTAAATCACGATCTTCAAAGAGCAAAAGCCCCACAGTGGTTGCCAGCGTACAATAAAGAAGAGCGTAACAGGTCGCCCAAAACAAGTAAAGATTCGGTAAAAACTGCCCCGTTGCAATGGAGGTTTCCATATTAAAATGAGCAAGTACGGGGAATATCGTTGACGCAAACCTTGCCACGAACGCGACTAACGGATTTTGTCCGATGGAGGCTTCAAGAATAACCGGAGCCAGATACCCCACCGCCAAAACCGTAAGACACAAGGTAAGATTGGGAAGCAGGGAAAGCCGCGTCGAAATGGCAACCGCAATGGCCGCCATCACCATCGTTTCGAGAAATGAAAGAAGGAGCCCCGGTAAAGTGATTTTCATCTGATGGAGACATTCCAACACCGTCGGAGCGTCTTTGGCCGACTCACGGGCATCAAACACGACCTTGTACGAAATACTGTTCAGGAAAAAGAGTCCGAGGATAAAAAACATGAGAATGACGGCCATTATGACACCGAAGTATTTACCAATAAGAAACTTACGGCGTCCGACAGGCTTCGCGAGAATCATCAGGGCGGTCTTTCCTTCGAGTTCATCTGCGATGGAATTGCTGGCAGTCCAGATGGCAAGAAAAACGGCAATCAGCTTGATGAGCGTTAACCCTTGTGTGATAACGAGCTTAATATCGTCTCCTAAAGTGTGATACGGGATAAAGAGAAAGAAAAAGAGAGCAAAAAGTCCAAACAGAATCAGGATAATGAACAATGGCTGCATGACAGCTTCTTTGAACGTAACCCAAGCAATGGCACCGACTTTCGGAAAAAGTACCATTAACAGGAGAAAAACCGCAAACGCCAAAATGGCGACGCCTAAGGCACCGAGGTCAACCCATTGAAGTGCCTGAATCCAGTTCGGAACATAATAAGAAAACAGTACAGTTTCAGGAAGGAACAATTGCATCTTAAACTACCCAAGTTCACTCTGATAATGAATTTTCAGAAATCGGAAACACACGGCGTCCATTTTAACCCATTTTGCGGACAATTCAACTAGCATTCTACGTGACAGGATATCGTTTTGTTCACAAAATTTTCAAAAAAACGAATTACTACCGGTAAAACCAGAAAAATTCCAATATTTGACTGCGTTCGAAACAAGAAACAACAAAAGCCGTCTCACAAAAGAGACGGAACACGTCATTCACACAGAAATAGACAATAATTCAGTCCGCTGTCCGCCAAACAGCCGAAGAAGAACCCCGACCGCTTTTCCGAGAACCCATTATCCTTTAATTGCTTTGCGAACTTCTTCGAGATGACCGGCACTTCCGAGAAGCTGGTTTTTCTCAAGGATAAATTCCGCATAGGCTTCCATAAATTTTTTACCCGGCGGACGGAGGTCAAAGTTGGCCGGATCGTCACGGAATGCCTCACGGTGAATCGCGCACCAGACCAAGCGACCGTCGGTATCAATGTTAATTTTGCAAACACCGAGTTTTGCGGCGGGCAAATACTGTTTTCCGTCCACGCCGCTGGCATCTTTCATGCTTCCGCCTGCTTTATTGATCCGCTCGACCCATTCGTGAGGGACACTGCTGCTCCCGTGCATGACGAGCGGAAAGTTTTTCGGAACGGCTTTCTGGATTTGTTCGAGGACATCGAAGTGCAACCCTTGTTTTCCACTGAACTTGAATGCTCCGTGCGAGGTTCCAATGGCCACTGCGAGGGAATCGCACCCTGTTTTGTCAATAAATTCCGCAGCCTGAGCAGGGTCAGTCAATTTGACACTCCCGACAACATCTTCCTCAACTCCCCCAAGCTGTCCAAGTTCTGCTTCAACAACAATTCCCTTATCGTGGGCACGTTCCACAACCCGCTTGGTTGTCGCGATATTGACTTCGAAATCCTCATGCGAGGCATCAATCATAACAGAACTGTAAAATCCACTGTCGATACAATCATAACAGACTTCTTCGGTGCCGTGATCGAGATGGACGGCAAAAATCGCATCACCAAAGACATCGTCGGCACTTCGGATCATCCCTTCAAGGAGTTTTTTGTCGGTGTAGCCGCGTGCTCCCCGTGAAATTTGAATAATGAACGGTGCACTTTTGGAGTTGTCATTTGGGTCTTCATTTTTCTTTGTCTTCCCCAAATTACCGCGGAAAAGACCGACCGTTTGCTCCAAATTATTGATGTTATAGGCTCCGATCGCATATTTTCCATAAGCCTGTTTGAATAGTTCCGTCGTGGTAACAATCATGAAAAATCCCTCTCTTTTACTAAAGACGCAATAGGTCTGTGGAGTGATTGGAAATAAAATTTGCCTGCTTTACCATTTTAGCCCACTTTGCGAAAAAGACACTAAAAAACTACAAAATAGACTAAGTTACTATTCTACCCGATCATTTTTTCTTGAATAGAGGGGAATCTTTCTCTCTATTATCACATCTCCTAAGTAGTTGCGCCGTAAAATAGGTGATTTAGTGAAATTGCTCTTGTCCCTTTTCGGGATTTTTGTTAGGATAGTGTATTGTTTTAACAAGACCTTATTTCAACAGAAAGGAATCCGATGTCAATCAACGAACGT
>JAISQK010000083.1 GCA_031274255.1 Planctomycetaceae bacterium
ATTTTCTTTAGTTAAAAACAGTACCCAAAAAGGTACTAAAAAATAGTACCAAAATTGGTACTTTTTCTTAACCCCTCTCTGCTATCATTACACCCGTTGTTTGTGAAACGTCACGCCCTTACAAGCGTGTGGATTGAAACAACACCAGATTTTTGTGAATTGAAACGGTGCTACTTCAAAGCAGGAATGACATGGATGTGATTCCTGTTTTTTCAAAAACGAGATTGTGCCAAAGAGAGAAGTAAGATGTCAACTTTAACCGAACAAGCCCCCATGCCCCTCGCGGAAACCGCGGCGAAAGTCCGAGTTTCTCGCCGGACAGTTGTCCGCTGGATCCGTGAAGGTGTGAATCATGTGGTCTTGAGATCGTTCCGTGTCGGCGGTCGGCGAATTATTTATCTGAATGATCTCAATGATTTCCTTGATTCCATCACGATCGAAGGATTTCCTGATCAGCCGAAGCCGATTCGTACACCGGCACGCCGTACAATCTCGGCCTTGCATGTAATGATTTATATGTGATTGACTGCGACACCTATAAAAATCCCGAACTGGAAAATTACGCAGAGCAAATCGACAACGACTCCGTGCCGGTTCAATCAACTCCTCGAGGCGGAAAGCATTTCATTTTCCGCAAGCCGGAAAATGTTAATTGGGGAATCAGTGCGGGAAAAATTGCTCCGGGAATCGACACACGAACAAACAACTCTTATATCGCCGTACACCCCTCGACTGTTGACGGTAACGGTTACTCCTGGTCTATGGACCTGCCGACGAAAGATCAACTGCCCGAGCCTCCGGCTTGGCTGCAAAATCAACTGACATTTCTTTTCAGCGACGCGGCAAAAAATATCTCGAAAAAAAAATATTCCTTCCGCGAATAATATCAATATTATTGATAGAGCAAGAAAATATCTTGCGGCCATGCCGGAAAGCATATCCGGAAGCAACGGTCATAACGCTCTCTTTGCCGCGGCAACCTCATTAGTCCACGGCTTTGAACTCTCTCCGGAAACGGCGTTTGCTCTTCTAATAAACGAGTTCAATCCACGCTGCCAGCCTTCCTGGTCGGAAAAAGAAATCCGACATAAAATAGAGGATGCGTCCGCGAAAAATCACAACCAACCCCGCGGCTGGCTCAAAAACGCCTCACGCGAAAATCTTCCAGCGACCGCCGCATCTATCACAGAAGAGGATTTTGAAAATGAACCGGAAGAAGAAGAGTATGACATTGAACCGCCTCCGGACGAACTCTTTACGATTCCGGGATTAGTCAGCGAAATCATGGAATATTCCAAAATGTTCGAGTTCAAAAGTCAGCCGGCCTTTCGGCTCTTTGCCGCCGTCTCCGCAGTGGCAACGCTTACATCGCGAAAATTACGGGATATTTACGACACACGCACAGCATCTTTGAAAGCAAGCAGGCAATCCTGCGGGCATTGGCCGTTGATCCCGCCAAGCTTTTTCAAGTGGACGAACTCGGCAAATTTTTCTCGACCATGCGGGATTCGCGAAACACGAACATCCAACAGATCATCCGGGAGATTCTTACGCTCTACACATCACAGGACGATGAATGTTATCAGGCAACCTGTTACGCGGACCGCAGCAAAAACATTGTCATTCATAATCCCGGCTTCAACCTTTACGGCTCGACGGTTCCCGAAAATTTTTGCAGTGCCATCACGAAAGACACCATCACGGAAGGCTTGCTTCCAAGACTCCTGATCGTCATGGGAGATGACAATGCCGACTTCACGAACTATGAGCCAAGTCAGGACAATCAAGTGCCGAAATATATTGTCGATCAGTGTGTTGCCTGGTCATCGTTTTTACCGTACTATGCAAACTTGAACCCCGATCCGCAATTCGTCCCAAGGACACCGGACGCGGATAAGTTGTTGAAAGATTTCCGATATGAAAAATTTGCAAACGATGAGTATAATGTCGGATCAAGATCAGTCCAGAAAGCGAATCAACTGACATTGATTTATTCCGGATCAAAATTCGGTCCGAACCCGGCAACGCTGCAAGTGGATGCGGATGCCGCAAGGTGGGCCATTGCCGCGGTGAGGTGGTGCACACGGAACCTGATCGCTTTTGCAGGGCACAACATTGCGGTCGGAACACCTTATGATCTTGAGGGCAGGCAAATCCAGTTTATGAAGTGGTTGAGAAAACAACTGGCAAAATCGAAAAATAAAAAGAAAGTTATTTACGTAACAAAAAGGGATGCTGATAGAAATTCAATTTTGGGACGAATAGGAAAACGAGAACGGGAGGAGTTGTTGGAATCTTTGATTAGTTCAAGGAAAATCGTAGTATTTGAAACAACGTTATTGCACAGAAATAAACAATTATCAAACATCATCACGTTGCCATGCCATTTTGAAAAAGTGAAAAAATATTTACCGGACGCACGAATGATTAACGTAACAGGCAAATAGATGAAAAACCGACGCTTTACATTGACGCTTAAAAATGACGTAACTCAAGGAATACCAATGAGGTTAGGAAGATTGGAGTTACATGCGGTTTTTATTTCCCTTATATTAATAGAAAAAAAGATGGGACAAAAAATAAAACCGACACCTAAAATACAATATATTTAATATATATAAATATATTATATATAGAGACTTACGTCTTTTTTTATTTAATTAAAGCGTCGGTTTTTTTACCGACACCACCGACGCTTTAATTCGGATTGAATACCATATTTAATAATCAAAATTAAACCAAAGAGAAGAATATCGTAACGAAAAATCGGTGATGAAATGGTTTGGGTCCTTCCGGAGCCAACCCCCCTCCTAACCGCTCGTAGATGTTTCTTCTGTTGATAGAAAATTAGTTAGCGTAATCAAATGGCACGCACTCTCCAAGAAAAGCAAGCGGAAATCAGCCGCCGAAAGATTGCCCTCGGGCAGGAGAACCGGAAAAGTTCGCCCGGCCGCATCCCGGTTTCCGTCACCATAGCCGCCACGACCCGCGGCAGATAAGGAATCACAGTATCCACAACAGCATCGGAAACCGGCTGACGCTTCACGGTTTCCCGTGCGATGGTTTTACCTTTGGGAATTTGTTCGATATACTTTTGAAGTTGTGCGGTTTCCAGCGAGAAACCATCTCATGTGAAACGCCCCAATCGAAAATCCTTTTGATATTCCAGATCCTTGAGTTGATTGTTTTACGTGACATGTTTCCACTTTTTTCCATCATTTCAATCACGCGACGAAATTCTTTTTGTCGGAATTTATCCGTGTCCAAGTCCCCGTAAAGTCCGATAAGTTGGATCGTGGCATAGTAATACTGCTCGTTTGCCCCGGTCGATTGGCCGTTTTTGGTGTAATACGTTTCCCCCCATCGGAGGAACGCGGCAACGGTGTAACATGTCTTGCCGGTAAAAGATACGGAAAGCGACTCATCGGCTTTGATAGCGGCGAGTTCGCTCATCGCTCTATTGTAGGCGGCAACGGATTCCGGCGAGTTGAATTTCCCGGGGAGATAAACACGTTTTCCGGCGTACCAAAAATACGCTGTGTCCCGACCGCTGGCTTTAAGATAGCGCGGGAGCGATTTTTTAAGTTTCGGCATCGGCTGACCTCTTTCATAATAAACCGCTACAGTAGCGGTTATTTTTTGAAGTCAACACCAGATTTTTTGTTTTTCTTTTCTATAACTCCTATATCCATAAGGAGTTAAATAATGGGCGATACGGGACTCGAACCTGTGACCCCTAGCTTGTCGAGCTAGTGCTCTAACCAACTGAGCTAATCGCCCCCCAAAAATACATACATTACTATTTTATCAGTGAAACACAAAAATAAAAACAGAGAATTTCAGAAAATCGCTTCTTACTTCCAATTCCAACCCCATTTTATTGCCGTTCACAACATTGCCGCTAATTCTGACACTTCCGTTAAGCGAACAAAAGTAGCGGTTCAGGGACTCGAACCCCGGACACGTGGATTATGATTCCACTGCTCTAACCAACTGAGCTAAACCGCCAATTAAAAAAAGTGGGAAATAAC
>JAISQK010000100.1 GCA_031274255.1 Planctomycetaceae bacterium
CCCCCCCCCATTTTGACATTTCGGACACAAAGTGAATTTTTGCATAGTTTTTTCTCCTGTTTGGAAAAATGGTTTGATTCTTTTCGAAAACATTTAACGAAAATTTAACAGATTGACACAAATCAACCTGATTACTGTATTCTATATACGACAATTCAAGAAGTCAAGCGGGATTGTCGCTTTTTCAAGAGTTTTCCTGAAAATATTCCGTGAAGGATACAACAATAGGGAAGTTTTCGCAGGGGCATGTCTGCCCTGTTTGGAAACACAGAGAAAATGAAATCACAAAAAATGCTTTCCGGCCTCGTTACGAGAGGGCTAATTGCCGCGGCGGGGGCCGTAAGAATCTTCCATCCGGTCAATATAGCGACGGAGACGGTCGAGTTCATTGGTCACGCTCTTCAGTTTCAGGAGATTTTCAACCCGCTTAATCAGTTCCGCCTTGTTGACCGGTTTGCTGAGGTAATCATCACACCCGGCCGTCACCGCCCGTTCAATGTCGCCGAGTTCCGTCAGAGCGGTGACCATGAGGATCATGATGTTTTTGGTTCCGGGATCAAGTTTCAGCTTTTCGCAAACTTCAAACCCGCTGTATTTCGGCATCATGATGTCGAGCAGAATCAGGTCGGGGGTGAACGTGACGGCCATTTCCAATGCTTCGGCACCATCCGCCGCCGCGGCGATTTCATAATCATAACCGCTGAGGTACGCTTCCAAAAGCTCCACATTCGGCAGGTTGTCATCCGCGATGAGAATACGGTTTTGTGCCATTTGACTCTATATTTCTTCTTGATGGACTTCCGGATCAATGGTTCTATTCCTGATTTTTCTCTTGCGGGGTCATGTACGCACGCATTTGAATCTGTTGGGCATTCATCAGTGCGTCTTCCGCTTCCTCGCGCCGTCCCGCCTTGATGCAGAGCGAACTCAACACCGTGAAGCCAAAGGAGTCTTCCGGTTCCAGTTCGGTGTAACGTTTGGCGTATTCCACCGCCTGTTCGGGCTTGCCGGCACGGTTGTACATGGCACTCAAGGCCGTGTAAGCCAAGGCGAAATCAGGGGTTTGAGCAATCATCTGACGCAGTGACTCGATTGCTCCCTGACGGTCGCCGTCAATTTCCTGAAGGACGGCGGCATCATATTTCCGATTCAGTTCGTTTGTCATAACCTGAGTTTCCAAGCAAGTGGGGGCCGTGAAATTACGTCAAGAATACACGCGTTTAAGACGTACCTTACGAAAACACGCCTCAAAACAGTGAGGTTACAATAAAAAGCCCTTTCTGTGGAGGGGGGGCTGTGTCCCCTTCCGCGTTCCCGGTTACTCCTTCAAGTCGTAAAACTCGACCTCCCAAAGCCTTGCGATGTTTCCCGGCGTCACGGTGATGAGCAAACACAATTCCTGAACTTCGATTTCCGGAAACCGTCTTGCAACATCACACTGCTGATTTTCTGTTACGGCAGTTGACTCTATATTCCCCCACTTGCTTGAATATACCCGTTGAAACACGAAATCCCTGATCGGCGTTTGGGGAGAACCGGCTCCCGCCTGACCGGTCAGGACACGGAACGCGTTGATTTTGACCGGTTTTTCCCATCGGAAAGTCACCCAATGCGATGTGTCCTCATGATGACTACTCACCCAGCGGCTTCCGTTATTCGACAGATCGTAAATCCCGTCGTTGACGTGCGCAGCGGAATACAGACCGCTCGAATGCTCACTGGAAACGGTGACGTTTGCGTCACGGGCAAGGTTTTTTCCGGCATTTTTCAACCATGCCGGCTGCGACGCGGCGGAGCGGCTTTGCGGAACCGGCGGCGGTGCCACTCCTTTTTCCATCAGGGCTTTGAGCTCGTCGAGGTGTTCCAGATACACGCCGCGCGGCGTTGTGTGATGCTTTTTGCAGAGAGACGCCGCCATGCCGACGACCTCCCCCATCATTCCGCCGGTACGCTGCACCCGAATCGTTCCGAGAGCCGCATGCGTCACACTGATGTCGCGGCCGGCCATGAACATGTTTTCGATGTTCCGCGAGTACAGACACCGATATGGAATCGCATACGGTTCAATCCGTTTGTGACGTGCGACGGTCATGAACTCTTCGCCGGGAAAATCTCTGGTGTTCTGGTCCGTCGGATAGTGCAGGTCGATCGTCCATGTGGTGGTCACACAAGCGTCCGGCCAGGGACGCTTGCCGACGATGTCCTGTTCCTGAAGAATCACGTCCCCCAGCAGCCGCCGCGACTCCCGTTTTCCGGCAATGAACGCCACCCAGCCGAGTTGACGGTTCCGTACTTTTTCCGGCCAGTCGCCGTCCGCCTGATTCTTCATGTACGCCCAATGACCGTACACCGCCCGCAGTCCGTTGTCGCGGATCCGCTCAAAGTCCCAGATCTGATCATAGTTGAGGCCGGTTTCCCAGTCCCAGTCTCCCTTGAGCATCGGTTTGGCGGTGTCGTGACGGAACGAAACCGCCCAGGGAAGCACCGGAAATGTTGTCGCGGTGTCCGTTTCCACGGAATACCACTGCACCGACGCCCCCATTGTCATTTTGTCGCCGGTTTCCGGAGCCAGCGGTTCCCCGGTTTCCGCTCGGGACTCGCGTCCCATCCGCCAGTCCGCCCCGGCGTAGTAGCCGATGTTGCCGTCACCGGTGCAGTCTGCGAACAGCGGCGCAATGAAACGCTGTTCCCGGCCGGTTTCCGTATCTTTTCCGATCACGGCGGCAATCTTTTTCCCTTCCATTTCCACACCGACGGCCCGTGTGCAGAAATACGCCTTCACACCGGTTTCCGCCGCCAGCAGATTCATCTTTTTTTCGTCTTCATAGTAATCTGCCGGCATGGCGTTTCCGTCACGGCGGTGATTCATCTGCGCCACAAGGTTTCCGAGATTCGGATACGGCGGCAGATTGATTTGTCCCTGCAAATGAACGCGGACTTCCGAGCTGTTGTTCCCTCCGACAAGGGGACGGTCCTGAACCAGCGCGACATGAAGTCCGAGTCTTGCGGCGGAGATCGCGGCACAGGTTCCGGCAATTCCGCCTCCGGCCACCACCAGATCAAACGGTCCCTCCTCCGCGTCCGGAATAATCTGCGGCAGTCCGATCGCTTCGCGGCGGTACGGTGTCAGCAGCGGGAGGTCGTTCGGCGGCGTGAACTTTTCGTCACAGGTGAAGCAAATGGCATCGACCCGGCCGTCGAAACCTGTCAGATCGCGCAGGGCGAGTGTTCCGGTGAGGCGGTCCGCGTCAACGGTCACATCGTCCCCCTGCTGCCAGTGCCAGGGATTCCCTTCGGACCCGAACTTGGCGGGAAGCGTTTTCCCGTTGAGAACAAGCTGGAACTGTCCCGGAGCAAACTCCTCCGTCCAGGGAGCCGCCCAATTGCGGGTCCGCACAAATACACGGTACGTTCCCGCTTTGGGAAAGACGACACGCGTTTGGGCATCCTGCACCGGTTTGCCCATGCCGTGAGCGAGTAAAATTGAAGACCCCATGATGTCGATGAACTGCTGATCGACAACCCAGCCTCCTTTGGAGTCGAACCCTTCCGCCTCAAGCCAGACCGTCGTGGCCGGATCAAACGTCCCCTGCTGTGCGGAGAGACTTCCTCCGGCCAATATCAGTGATGCGGACATCAATGATACGGTAAAAAATAAGAAACCTCGTGAAATCAGTTGCATTTTGTTCTCCTTGCCGCGCCAACGCAAGGGCGTTGGATCCCGGATTGCTCCCGGCCTCTGCGAGGCGGCCGCTTTCAATAAATAAAGTTTTCCACCGCTTTTCTTTTATTCCGCCAACGTAGCACGTTGGATCGCAGTCGCGAGCCGGCAGCGTGGCACGGCAACATGCTGTTGCATCGCGTTGGAAATATTTTCCATCTGAGGGCGAACCGAACGTAGTGAGTGTGAGCCTACTGGGATCCAACGCCCTTGCGTTGGTCGCCGAAGGCATTCTGTTAATGTCCTACGGAATGAAAGGTTTATTATACCATATTCCGCGAACCTTTTGTCGCTTCCATGAAGATTTTTTCTTCCTTATGCCGATCCCGAATCGATTCCCGTCACTATTCTCCTTCTCTTCCTCTTGTTTCTGATTGATGACACACGATTCTTACTCCCTTCCGAAGAATGAAGATTACACGGAGTGAGGTTCTCTCGCCTGGGAGCGAGGTTTCCACTCCAGGGAGTAAGATTCTCAGGACACGGCTTTTGATTCTCATGCCGATCCTCGAAACTCCCAAGGAATCAAGGAGTTATGACCTTTTTTTCCTCAGAATGAAAATGGTTTCCCATAACAAGGTGATTTCTATCTCTGAAATTCTTGTTTTAATTCCCGAATCGTCCGCAGTATAAAGCGAATGTCATATGGAGTAATGGATTTTTCCTATGGGATTCCTGTAACAGAAAATTGAGATGATTCAGGTGTTCAAGAGAGGCCGTTCAGGGGTATCGGAACACAATCCAAGGAACATTTCATTCCTCAGGACATTAAGGGGATGTCTCCGACGGCCAACGCGAGGGCGTTGGATCCCAATTTGCTCCCGGCCCCTTCGAGGCGGTCGCTTCCAGATGAAAAATCTTTATAACATGAGGCCGAAGGCAACTGCGGTGAAGCAGCATGTTCCCCGGCTGTAGGAAAGGGTTTCTCTTGACATTTCCGCGTGACCCTATAATATTACGGCTTTAATCCTCCCCATTATGGAAAGGCTGATTCTCATGACAGAACCTCTCAACAGATATCTCGACCACGCCGTGCTGAAACCGGAAATGACACGTCAGGAAGCCGCGGAGTGGATTCAGTCCGGCATCAAGTACCATGTGAAAACCGTTTGTGTCCGTCCGTGCGACATTGATCTTGCCGTGAAATTGTGTGCCGGCACCGGGACGGATGTTTCGTGCGTGCTTGGTTTTCCGCACGGCTGCCTCTGTACGGAGTCGAAAGCCGCCGAAGCCGCTCTTTACATTTCCAAGGGGGTTGCCGAAATCGACATGGTCGCCAATTACGGCTGGATACGCAGCGGACTCTGGGACGAGGTTCTCGCCGACATCAAAGCGGTTGTTGAGACGGCTCACGCCAAAAGTGTTGCCGTCAAGGTCATCTTTGAAACCAGCCAGCTCACGCCGGAGGAAATCGCCCGCACGACGGAAATCTGCATTCAGGCCGGAGCCGACTTCGTCAAAACCTCGACCGGCTTCAACGGCGTCGGGGCCACCGAAGAGGCGGTCGATTGCATGTTGAAAACCGCCGCGGGACGCATTCAAGTCAAACCGTCCGGCGGCATCCGCGACAAGGCCCGTGCGGAAATGTTCGTGCAGCGCGGCGCAAACCGGCTTGGCGTCAACGGGTCGAGTACGCCTGCCATCTGCGACGGGGAGGTTTCCCCTTCGTGCGGCGGAAGCGGCGGATATTGAAGAAGTGCGAAGCGGGAGCGGCTCATGAACGGCCTCGGCCCGCCGTTTTTTTCCGGCAGGAAGCAACTTTTTCCCGACAGAATACGAAATGCCGGCAGACCGGTTGTAAAACACGAAAACGAAGAGACAGGGACCCACACGATGGATTTGAATCTGAAAGACAAAACGGTGCTTGTCACCGGCGGCGCGACCGGATTGGGCAGGGCGATTTCCGCGGTTTTCGCTCAGGAAGGGGCGGATCTCGCCGTCAATTACCGGAGCCGCGCGGAAGAGGCTCAGGCACTGGCGGCGGAACTCACGGAGCGGTACGGCGTGCGTGTGCTGCCGGTTTACGCGGATGTGGCTGAGGAAGACGAGGTTCGGGCGATGTTCGACGAGGTGGAGGCGAAACTCGGACCGGTTCGGGCGTCCGTCAACAACGCGGCGTACTGCGCGAATCCGGAGTGTGCCGACCTGGAGCTGCCGGAATTTCAGAAGTGTGTGAGCGTGAATCTGCAGGGCATGTTCCTTGTGTGCCGCGAAACGGTGCGGCGGCTCCGTCGTCAGCGGAAGCCGGGACATATTGTCAATATTTCGTCGCAGGCGGCGGTGCGAGGTTCGGCCAGCGGCAAAACGGCCTACGATATGACCAAGGCGGGTGTGCTTGGTTTCACGCGGTCACTGGCCATTGAAACGGCGAAAGACAATATTCTGGTCAATGCGGTGCTGCCGGGATTGATGTACACCGACATCATCGCCCGGCAGATCGACGCCGACCCGGAGCGTTACAACAAGCGGTCGCCGCTTGGCCGGATTGCCCGGACGGAGGAGATCGCCCAGGTGACGGTGTTTCTTTGTTCGGACCGTGCCAGCTATATGACCGGTGCGACCGTCGATGTCAGCGGCGGCATGGCCCTGCACTAACAACCGGGCGGCAACGTGCCGTTGCATCGCAGCCGGCAGCGTGGCACGCGGCTCCGCACTTGCCTCACGGCTTCGCGTTCGGCTTCCGATGAAATCGTTGTTCCGCCGGTGGATATAAGCGACCAACGGGAGCGGGTCATTGCTTCGGGACGGTAGTCCCATCTGCGGTGCAGCGTGCTACGCTGCCCGCCGGAGGCATCCTTCTCACATCATATTGAATTATTCTAATCCTAAATCGCATCCTTTTCATGTCGAAGGGGAAGAAATGTTCCTCGGATTGGATAATTCTAACATTTCTTCGTTTCCCCTAATATTCTCTCTTCCTTCCTCGAATCGGAAATTTGTTTCTCTTATCATTTCTCTGCTCTCCCT
>JAISQK010000342.1 GCA_031274255.1 Planctomycetaceae bacterium
GCGGTGATTGACGGAATGGAGCCGGAAAATTCCGTGGATCATTCGATTCCGCGTTTCACGTTCTGGAATCACAAAGGCACGGCGGAATGGATTGAGATTGATTTCGGCAAGGCGAAAAAGGTTTCGCAAAGTTCCGTTTATTGGTTCGACGACACCGGCAAGGGGGGCTGCCGTGTCCCGGAATCGTGGACGCTTTCCTATCTGGACAACAATGACAAATGGCAACCGGTCAAAACAACCGAAACCTTTGGAGTTGAAAAGGACAAATACAATACGGTCAAATTCGACGAAGTGGAAACGCGCGGATTGCGAATAGATATTCAGTTACAGGAAGAATTCTCCGGCGGCGTCCTCGAATGGAAATCCAGGTGAAATGACGGAGCGGTGAGGAACGGAATCCCATCGTTCCTCACTTCTTATTCGTATTGGTCACACGATGACAATCGCGTTTTCGGGACACGAACCACGGCAGGCGTCACACTTGGTGCACTTCTCCCGATCCACGGTGTGTCTGCGGTACGGCGTTTGGGGAATCGCTCCGACCGGACAGGCTCGCGAACAAATCGAACAGCCGGTACAGCGGTCGTTGATTTCGTAACGGATGAGTGAGCGGCACTTGCCCGACGGACACCGTCCCTCAAGGTGAGCTTCGTACTCGTCACGGAAATACCGCAGCGTCGAAAGAACCGGATTGGGTGCCGTTTTTCCGAGACCGCAAAGACTTCCCGCCTTGATCTGACCGGCAAGCGTTTCCAGCTTTGCGAGGTCGTCTTTTTTTCCGTGTCCTTCGGTAATGCGGTCAAGAATGTCGAGCATCCGCCGCGTACCGACACGGCAAAGTGTGCATTTGCCGCAAGATTGATCCTGCGTGAACTGGAGAAAATATCGGGCGATGTCCACCATGCAGGTGTCTTCATCAAGCACCACGAGTCCGCCTGACCCCATGATCGCGCCGAGGTGCGAGATTTGTTCAAAATCAACCGGCGTGTCCGCATGTTCCGCCGGAATACATCCCCCGGAAGGACCGCCGACCTGAACCGCTTTGAACTTTTTGTCCCCCGCCATGCCTCCGCCGATTTCAAACACGATGTCGCGAATCGTGATCCCCATCGGGACTTCAATCAGTCCGCCGCGTTTGATGTTTCCGGCGAGAGCGAAGACTTTCGTTCCTTTGCTTTCAGGAGTTCCCCAAACGGCAAATTCCGCACCGCTGTGAGCAATGGTCCAACAGACGTGAGCGAATGTCTCGACATTATTGAGGAGCGTCGGTTTGCCGTAGAGTCCTGAAATCGCGGGATACGGCGGACGGAGTCTCGGCATTCCCCGGCGGCCTTCGATGGATTCGAGCAGAGCGGTTTCTTCTCCGCACACGAAAGCCCCGGCGCCTTCTTTGATTTTCAGGTCAAGCGAAAAATCCGTTCCGAGAATATTCTTTCCGAGGTACCCCCGTTCGTAACATCGCGCAAGAGCGTTACGGACACGCTCCACCGCCAACGGATACTCCGCACGAATGTAAAGATACCCTTCCGCGGCACCGATTGTTTTGGCGGCGATCATCATCCCTTCGAGAATCCGGTACGGGAACGATTCGAGCAGCATCCGGTCCATGAACGCCCCGGGGTCGCCTTCGTCCGCGTTGCAGATGACGTACTTTTTCGTACCGGAAGCGTTTTTCACAAGTTCCCACTTGCGGAATGTCGGAAATCCGCCTCCGCCGCGTCCGCGAATCCCGGAAATCTTCACTTCGCTAAGAATTTCCTCCGGTGTGAGCGTGTTCAGTGCCCGCTTCACCGCATTAAAACCGCCGTGACGGATATATTCGTCCATGTCCGCCGGGTCGATTTCACCGCAATGCTCTGTCGCCAGATTGATTTGTCTGCCGAGGAACGATTTTACGGTTCCTTGTTCCATTTCAATACGGCGTACTTCCGCCGGGTCGGGATATTCATCACTCCAGAAGCGTTCCAGCCAACGGGCCATTCGGTAGCCGATCCGCGAGGTCAGACTTTTCGGACGGTACTTGCTGAAGATCAGATCGCGGACCTCTTCCGGCTTGACTTTTGCGTAAAAAGTTGAAATTCCCTTCGGCGACACCATTTCGACAAGCGGCGTCTGATGACACATTCCGACGCAGCCGACCGGTTTCACCTTGGCACTGATGCAGTAATCTTCAAGCACCCTGACGATTTCCTCTCTGACAGCGGCACTTCCCTGTGCCTGACAGCAAGACCCGAGTCCGACGCGGATTTCCCCGATCTCTCCCTCCGGCGGCACAAAATTTGCCGTTTGAGCCGCGCCGTCTGCACGGGAGAGAAAATCTTCAACCACTCCCGGCACCAGCGACGGATTGAGATGTCCGTAGGTCATCCGGTCAATCTGAACCACCGGCGCAAGCGTACAACATCCGAGACAGGCCACCTTCTGAACGGTGAACCGTTTCCGCGGGTCGGTGTCGGCACCGGATTCGATTCCGAGATGCTGACGGAACGCCTCCATGACGAGCGGAGCTCCTTTGATGTGACACGCCGTACCGGTACACACGCGGATGAGATGTTCGCCGACCGGTTCGTGCCGGAACTGGTCGTAAAACGTGGAAACGCCGACAACATCCGCCGGAGTGATTTCCGTCTGCGAACAAACATACTCCAGTACCGGCCTCGGCAGATAGCGATAGTGCGTTTGAATCGCCTGTAAAATCGGAATCAGAGCGTCTTTTCCTTTGCCGTATTGTTCGATGGCGAGATCAACCGGCGGAAAATCAGGTGTTGATATGGGTGTTGATATGATTGTCAGCATTCACTCTTCTTCCCAATCCGGTTCTTCGTGCATTTTTTCCTCCGGGAGACCATAGGCTTCATTGAGCCAGCGTGCGGCGTCAATCATTTTGCACCGCATTGAGCAGAACGGCAGCGCGGCCTCCGCATCATTTTCAGGAAAGCGTTTATCACAAATAGGACACTTTATTATCATAATTTCGTCTCGTACCACCAACGCACGGGCGGCAACATGCTGTTGCATAGAACGGAGTGTAGTTTTGACACACCCGGAATCCTTTCCGCAACCCCCTTAATATAGAGGAATTGCGGAAAGTTGCAACAGGCCCCTCTGTACGGTAAAGTGACCGACTACATGAGTAGTACCCATGAAAAATCCCTTTATCGACACAGGAGAAGCCCATGCCCAAAAAGAACATCCCCTCGTACCGCCTCCACAAAGCCACCGGACAGGCCATCGTCGTCCTCAAAGGCAAGACCTTTTACCTCGGCAAATGGAA
>JAISQK010000237.1 GCA_031274255.1 Planctomycetaceae bacterium
ACAGCAGCATGCTGCTGGTCGGCATCGGTTGGAAAATCTTGCCAACTGGAGACCGAAGGCAAACATTATCCGCCGAAAGCCGACCGCGTAGTCAGAGGCAAAGAGGATTCCTCAGATAAAGAGGATAAAAATAGAATTTTTCCTCTCTTTTGTGTGTCACGATGTCATAATAATTGAGTGCTCTCTCTGGACATACTCAATTTGTATCACCACTCTCATTGTTTGAAATCCTTCCGTTTTGTTTCCTGATTTGCGGCATGAATTCCAAATCTTCCATTTGGGTTTCACACTTCCGGGTAGCGGAATTTTGACCAGTCAATGCCGAGTTTCCGCATTTTGGCACGCAGTGTATGCGGGTTGACATTGAGAAGTGCCGCCGCCCCGTGTGTCCCTTCGATGATACCGCGGGTTCGGATAAGAGCGGCCTCAATATGCTGCCGGATGGCGTCGTCCAGCGACAGAAACACGTTTTTTTCCCGTGGTGATTTTGATGATTCCGTTTCCGTCTGTTTCTGTACCGGCACCGGCGGATGCGCCGCTTCCGGTACAGGCGAATCAGAGCGTTCGTATCGCGGCGGCAAAAGATCGAAAACTTCGAGATTCCGTGTCAAGGAAGGAATGTCATGCTGCAATTCGCGTAGCGATTCCGCTATGGCCAGCCGTTCCCCGTTTCCGAGCAGCACCGACCGATCAATGACCGCAATGAATTCACGGACGTTACCTTGCCAGGAATGCCGCCGCAGAATATCAATGTCATGCGGTCCGAGCGGAATTTCCGGCAGCGAAAACTTGGCGGCAGCCCGTTTGACAAAAGACCGTGCCAGCGGTTCAATGTCGCCCGGCCGTTCACGGAGCGGCGGAATCCTGATAGGAAAGACGGAAATGCGATACCATAAATCCTCTCGAAAATTCCCGTCTTTCACCATTTCCCGGAGATTTCGATGTGTCGCAGCGATGACACGGACATCCACACGCGCAGATTTTCCGCTTCCGCCGACCGGTTCGAAACTTCCGTCCTGAAGCACCCGCAGGAACCGGACTTGTGCCGCCAACGGAAGTTCACCGATTTCATCAAGAAACAGCGTTCCGCCGTTGGCCGCGTCAAACCATCCTTTGCGTTTCTCGACGGCACCGGTGAACGCTCCCTTTTCATGACCGAAAAGGTAAGAGTCGATCAGCTCAGGCGGAACCGCTCCACAGTTGACCTTGACGAACGGCTGGTCAATCCGGCGTGACTCTTCGTGAATGTATCGGGCCAGAACCTCTTTTCCGCTGCCGGTTTCGCCGAGCAGCAACACGGTCACATCGGACCGCGCCACCAGCGAGGCACGCTCCAGCACGCTCTTGAGTCCTGTATCAAATCCAATAATACTGTTCATATAAAGTATTTTCTCCCTGAGTGATCATCCTAATTTAATATTAAACAGCAAATTTCATGCCTATTGATTTGATCAATTTAATCCATTATATTAAACAGTTTACCGTTAAATATGATGGGATACAATATTTTCAGGCATGATTTCCGTTATATTTCACGGAAAG
Source organism: Planctomycetaceae bacterium (assembly GCA_031274255.1). Lineage (GTDB taxonomy): Bacteria > Planctomycetota > Planctomycetia > Pirellulales > Thermoguttaceae > WRMR01. The sequence continues at coordinate 1,543 of JAISQK010000237.1, forward strand.
CCGTTAAAAATCCTATTGGCACAAGGATTGCTACATACTATAATTGTGTAGGCTTAGAGATTCTTTCTCCTCTGGGATTACGGTGTTTTGTTTTTTATGAAATCTTAAAATAGGAAGCCATTGCCATGGGACGCAACCGGACATACGACACGATCACACAAACCACTTTTGACACGCCGTTGGTGAAATTGAACCGGATCATTCCTCACGAACACGCAACGGTATTACTTAAGCTGGAATTTTTCAACCCGCTTTCCAGTGTGAAAGACCGGATCGGTTTTGCGATGATTGAGGCGGCCAAAAACGCGGAAATCTTAAATGCCGACTCGGAAATCATCGAACCGACCAGCGGAAATACCGGAATCGCACTCGCTTTTGTCGCGGCGGCCAACGGACTTAAACTCACACTGGTCATGCCGGAAACGATGAGTCAGGAACGGCGGCAGCTTCTTTCCGCACTCGGTGCGAACCTCATTCTGACGCCGGGTGCCATCGGCATGAAAGGAGCTATTGACAAAGCGTACCAGCTCGCGGACGAAAAGCCCAATTCGTGGATACCGCAGCAATTTGAAAATCCGTCGAACCCGGCCATTCACGAGACGACGACCGGTCCTGAAATCTGGGCGGACACGCACGGGAATATCGATATTTTCCTGACCGGTATCGGCACCGGCGGCACATTCACCGGCATCACCCGTTATTTACGGGGACAGACCAACAGTCTTCAGGCGATCGCCGTGGAGCCTGCCGATTCACCGGTTCTTTCCGGCGGCAAGCCCGGACTCCATGCCATTCAAGGAATCGGTGCCGGTTTTATTCCGAAAAACCTTGACACGTCGCTGATTGATGACGTCCAGACCGTGACGACAAAGGAAGCCTTCTATTGGGGACGCCGATTGGCCAAAGAGGAAGGGATTCTTGCGGGAATCAGCAGCGGAGCGAATGTCGCCGTGGCGGCACGAATCGCGGCACGCCCGGAAAACAAGGGAAAAACCATCGTCACTGTTGCCGCCAGTTGCGGAGAGCGTTACCTTTCGACCAAGCTTTTCAGCGGTTGAAAGGAGAACAGGAGGACAACGTGCCCCGCCGCACCACGTCCTCGCTTGCCGCGAACACGCTTCGCACCGAGAAGTACGATTCGTCAAGTTCAAACTTACCGGTTTCCAACGGATTTTCTTTCAAAGACTGCTGGAAAATCCGCTCACAGATTTCTCGGAAATACGAGTTCACCGTGTTTCGGTTCACCCCCGAAATTGATGCCGTCGCGGTCAGATCCTCGCAAAAGCAACGTAAAACCAAGTCAACTTTTTTAGCACTTAAACGCTTGTATCTCATAGACTTATACATTAAAATGTGTTACGGGATGATAGGCAAGAGCCATTTTTATTAAACCCATAGTAACGATTTCTTATTTCTATTACCTTCTTTTCATTTCGATATATTTGAGTACCACCCCGGAGAGAATAATTAAAAACCCCGCAATCATAAGAACCAGACGCTTCCATGTCCAATAAGCTGCTGACGGAATATCCGTAAACGTACTCCTTCCATCTGTTCCGGTTTCACAAAAATGACGTGCCGTCTCCACACTCCGTTTGGCCATTTCTTTGAGTCTCTCAATGTCCGGAGTCACGGTCCCTTTATAATCCACAATTTTCTGAAAGTACTCACAAGCTGCACAATAATCTCTGATTTCTTCCATATAATTACCGGCAATTCTCCGCAATAGATGAGGCGTCTCCGGATGGGACGGATTCGCTTTCACCTATTTTTCCAGAAGCGGCAAAACTTCTGCGACTTTTCCGGCCCGTTCACAGATAAAAGTAAAATTCAACAATGTTTGCGGTTCATTCCTCATTTCCGGGCAGAACTCAAAAATTCTTTGATAACATTTGTAGGCGGATTGAGTATTTTCTCCACAGCGAACTCCATCATACTCTAAAGCCATTTGTTCCCCGCAAATGGCGACACATTGACGCTTTTCCGGGTATTTGGCAAGTAGTTTTTCCAGAGACTGCAAACCGTTTTCACAAACCGTAAAGACAGCAAGCCGCGCGTCAACATAAAACATCTGTTCCCGGTCCAAATCCTTCCTTTTTTGAGCGGCTTTCAATGCTTTAATGGAAGACTCCGAATAAAGCAGATAAAAAGTGTAAACATTCAAGACATGAATAAAATCAGAAGAACTCAAACTGCTGTCATTAATCGGTTCCTCCAGGATTTTCTTTCCTTCTTCCGGAAATTTCGGATAACTTTCATTCAACCATGATATCAATATCGTGACTTGGAAGTCTCGGGGCAAATCCTTCGTAAGACAAATAACCTCTTCAAGTTGCTTAGGTGTTACCAATTCAAGATTCTTTATATCATTTCGTTGACAATATTCCAAGATACTTAACACGATGGGATTATTTTCATCAATTTTCGTTTCCTCCTTTCTCGGCGGCGGACCGAGACAACCTGCCAATAATTGCAACTTGGATACGGAATGAATATTCAATTCCTCGGCTTTGACTTGCCCGACAGACAAAAACCAAAAAAGGCAAAACTAATACCGTACTTGTCACCACACTGGTTTTCATCGTAATTTTACACTTTCTGCAGAACAAACTCAAACCAATCTGTCTGAAGTTACCATCTCCTTTATTCCCCGTCTGTTCAATAAAGGCATCATGATATTTTCAACACAAACACCACCCAATTCATACAGGACAGTAGGACTGCAGATATTATCCGCCATTTTGTCTCCAGCGACAATACGGAAATCGTAAAAGTTTCCTGAAATCTTTTTCGAGAGCGGCGGGGAAAAGAGAGACGGGCAGCGCAGCACGCTGCGCCGCACATTGTTACTTTTTCATCACGACGGTTTTGCTTCCCTCTTTGGATTGCAGAACAAGCGTGATTCCGTCTTCCAATGAGGCTTTCTCACGGGCGTCCGTGTAATCTTTCAGTGTTTTGATCTCCGTATCGTTCAGCTTCATGACAAACATCCCGATGGCGAGACCGAGCCGCTGGGCTCTTTTTCCCGGTGTCACGTCCCAAATCACGACCCCTTCCGTCGACGGCAGTTCCCGCTCTTTCGCATACTGCGGGTTGACCTGCATCAGTTTGATACCAAGCAGCTTGTCATCGTAGGAAGGTTTCTGCTGATTATTCCGGCTTTCTATCGAGGCAAAAATGGTCTGCGTTTCCTGATGTGCCACGCGGACAGTCAGGTCCACAACCTTTTTATTCCGCAGCACCTGAACCTGATGATCCGTATTGACATCGGAACGCTCCACAACCGACTGAAGCTGCGGCGCGGACGTGATGGACAAACCATCGAAGGTCAAAATGATGTCATCCGCTTTCAGACCATTCTCTTTGGAGGTCAGCTTCAAGACCTGGGCCACATAGACGCCTTCACGAGGTTTGCCGCCGAGTTTCGACGCCAACTCCGCAGTAACCGTTTCAATCTGGACCCCGAGATACGCACGGTCCACTTTCCCTTTTTCGTGAAGCTGCTGCATCACCCACTTGGCCGTGTTCGACGCATTCGCAAAACCGATTCCCGAATTGCTGCCGGTTCGTGAGGCAATCGCCGTATTGATTCCGACCACTTCACCGCGGAGATTGACCAGCGGTCCGCCGGAATTTCCCGGATTGATCGCAGCGTCGGTTTGCAGGAAGTCCCCCCGTTTGACCCCTTCGAGCGGACGCCAACGGGCACTGATGATTCCGACACTGACCGATGACTCCAAATCGAACGGATTCCCAATGGCAAGCACCCAATCCCCGACCTCCATCTTGTCGCTGTCGGCAAATTTTGCGAACGGGAGCGGCTCTTCCGCTTTGATCTGCATCAGGGCAAGATCGGAATCCTTATCGGTTTTGATGTCTTCCGCCGGATATTCGCGTCCGTCGGAGAGTACCACAGTGATGGATTTTGCGTCCTCCACAACATGATTGTTCGTCAGAATCAAGCCGTCCGCACTGACAATGATACCGGTTCCCAGCCCCGTCACACCATGACGGGACCGCGGTCCGAACGGGAACATGCCGTAAAGTCCGGGGTCAATGTCCGGCGAAGATGTCTGGATTTTCACAACAAACGGAATCACCGTTTTGGACGCCTGCCGGAATGCCAGTGAAAGCGAATTGGCCTGGTCAATCGCCTGTTCCACTTCTTGAGCGTTACGGACCTCTTCGGCAAGAACACCGCAAGGCCGAACCGTAACAGAAGCCGAAATTATCACCAAACCAATAACAGATAAGAGGTTACATCGAATCGTCTTCATAGGAAGCACCTGTTAAATTGCTTGAAAACACAAAAATTTTGTCAAAAGGGACATCAACTGAGAATTTGTTCCCATTATAACCTGTTTGTTGTAAAAAGATACGTCTTATTTTAGCTTTTTTCTTTAAACAGGGAAGGACTTTTCAAAAAAGAGCATCGGCTTATAATAGGTTACGGTAATCAAAATTGGCACAATTTCGTGGTATCATTTGGAGATGGAAAGGGTAAACCATTGCAATGAACCGTCAGGAAATCATCGAAAACTGCGAAAAGGATTTGTCGTATGTCTTTGATAATAAAGACCTTTTAATCAGTGCACTGACTCATTCCTCCAGTGCGGAAACGCATCTGGCATCGAACGAGCGGATGGAGTTTCTCGGCGACGCTGTTCTGGGATACGTCATTTGCGACATGTTATACCAGATTTTTCCGGAAAACAATGAAGGAGATTTGACGAAAGTCAAGTCCGCCGTCGTGAGCCGTGATTGTTGCTACAGAATTGCCGAAAAACTGAATCTTGAACAGTATCTCATCACCGGCAGAGGGTTCGGCAAACATCAGCGTTTTCCGGCCTCCTTGTTGTCGAATGCTGTTGAAGCGGTCATTGCGGCGATTTATCTGGACGGCGGGATGAATGCGGCACGAAAATTCATCAAAAAAAATTTCAAACCGGAAATCGAAAATCTCTCAACGGATATTGGTGCAGAAAACTATAAATCCCTTCTCCAGCATTTAGGACAAAAACACTTCAATATCATTCCAAAGTATCTTCTTCTCGACGAAAAAGGGCCGGATCATTGTAAATGCTTCAAGATGGAAGTCGCTATCGGCCCAAAACATTTCACTGCCGCCTGGGGAAACACCAAGAAAGAGGCCGAACAACACGCCGCGGAAAACGCGATCTGTCAGCTCGAAGGCAAGGAGCCGCCTTACAGTGCCGGTGATGATTTTTAATTGTTGTTCGTTTCAGGAAATTCCCTCTACTTTTCCCATTTTATAACCTATATTTATCCTGAATGGTAAGACTATCAAACAGGAATAGCCGAATAAATATCGTACAATAAATAAAGTGGTGTGTTATGTCAGGTACAAGGTCACATTTTGCGGAAGAAATCCGTCCTCATCAGTGGAAATTCGCCGGAAATACCGTATCTTCTCCAAATTCTATCGACATTGACACGGAAAAAGCGTATATCGTCAAGGCGTTGTCGCATGACATTAACGCACAGTTGATGATTCTTGAGTATTCTCATCAGATTTGTGCGGGCATTGCTTCCGAAACCCGCAACCGCCGCTGGGACGAGGCTCACGAACATGTGACCGCCTGTATTAATGGACTGAAACGTTTCGTCAGCGACATGGTTTCGTATGCCAAAACAGGCGGCATCAATATGGAACCGGAAAAGACCTCGCTACAGGATGTGATGGAAGAGGTGCTTTATGAACAGAAACACATTCTGGAGCGGCGCTCGATTGAAACCGTCATCTCTCCGGCACTGCCGCACGTTTTTGCGAATCGGCAGCGTGTCAAGCAGATTTTGAACAATCTGATCCGCAACGCCGCGCTTCACGGATGCGACTCGCTCAAACCGATCATTACAGTCACAGCGGAATGCGGTGTCTCGGAAGTGTTCCTGAATGTCTGCGACAACGGCGTCGGAATTCCGGCGGCGGTTCAGGAAAAAGTCTTCGAGCCGGGATACCGTGCCCCTAACAGCAGCAACACGGAAGGAAGCGGAATCGGGCTTGCCATTGTCCGCAAAATCGCGAGGTACTACGGCGGTGACGCCGTGCTGACCTCCGACCGCATCTCCGGCACGACATTTCAAGTTCGGCTCCCCATGATATAAAGGGAAGGATCGTTTTCAGGATTTCGATGATGCCTGGTGGATTCCGTCACGCCCGTGTGTTTCGGAACAAATGTCCGTACCGTCAGAGCGTTCATCCCCTTCACGCTTGACTTTCGTGATGAGTTTCTGCACTTTGACCAAATCTTTCACGCCGGGAGACACTTCAACACCGCTGGAAACATCCACTCCGAACGGACTCGCCGCAACGACCGCCCTGAGTACATTCTCCGGTGTGATTCCTCCGGCCAGGAACGCCGGATAACGTTCACAGAATGGTTTTGCCGCTGACCAATCCCACGCCGCACCGTTTCCCCCGGGCAAAAGACCGTGTGACATCTCCAGTAAATACAGGTCGGAAGCCGACTGCAATGAACCGGCATGTTCCGGTTGAGCGAGGAGTTGGTCAAATGTTCCGCGGTCACGGACGGCGCGAATCACCGGTATGGAAATTTGCTTTTCGAGTTTTGCCGTTTGCGCCGGAGAACCATGCAACTGGACAAAATCAAGCCGGTCATCCGCCTTCTTAAACAACTCTGCCGCGGGCAGTCCGTCGACAACCACCAGCACGGTTTTGCGTCCTTGCTTGCGAAACGGAACCACCGCATCAAGGATGTCGCGGATTTGTCCGATGCCGATGTGCCGCGGACTCGGCGGATAATGAATCATTCCAATCATGTCGGCTCCGGCGGTGAAACACTGTACAGCGGTTTCCGGCGAGGTGATTCCGCAGATTTTCACACGGCACCTTGAAATATCCGCCTTGAACTCCGGCATTTTGTCATGGAGACTTTGCTTTTGAAACGGCATCGGTCACTCTCCCGTAAGTTCGCGTAAAAAGGCGGCTCGGTCGGTTTTTCTTGAAAGACTCTCGCCGATCAAAAACGACGTTATCCCGGAGGACATCGCACGGTCAATGCCGTCACGGCTGAAAATTCCGCTCGCGGCAACGAGATGCTGTTCGGGAGTGAACGCTTCCGCCAAACGCTGCGACCGGGTCATATCGACATCCATTGTCGCCAGATTCCGATGATTGATTCCGACGAGCGGAAACCGGAACGGAGCGATTTTCTCAATATCCGCTTCGTCACAAACCTCGACCAGGACATCAAGCTGCAATTCCGCCGCCAGACTGTACAGGTCTTTGAGCTGTGCCGCTTCCAGCGACCGGGCGATCAGCAACATGCAATCCGCATACAGAGCGGTTTCATAAACCTGATATTCCGAAACGATGAAGTCCTTCCGCAGTACAGGCAATACCGTGTTTTGTCTTGCCGCCGTGAGGTCGCCGAGTGTTCCGAAAAAATACTTCGGCTCGGTCAGCACGGAAAGACACGCCGCACCGCCCGTTTCGTACTCCGCCGCGCAGAGAACCGGGTCGAGGTTCGGAGCGAACATTCCTTTTGAAGGACTGCCGCGTTTGATTTCCGCAATGACCGCCGCAACGCCGGGTTTGGACGCTTTTTTCCGCAATGCCTCACGAAACGGACGAAAATCGGTACGGTCGCGGCACATTGCGCGAAGCTCCGCCATCGGAACCGCCGGGACCGCGTAATCACGGCGCCGCGAGTCCACAATTTGTGCAAGGATGTCTGTCATGGAACTCTCAAATCAAAGGTCGCAGATTTCGGCACCTTCACGCAGCGACACCAATTTATCCTGACGTTTCGGAATGAATTCATGCGCCAGGAACCCTTTAAAACCTGTGTCGAGAATCGCCTTGATGATGGCCGGATAGTAAAGTTCCTGCGTGTCGTTGATTTCATTACGTCCGGGAACCCCGCCGGTGTGATAGTGACCAATGACATCTTTGTACGCCCGGATGGTGTCGATGACATCCCCTTCCATCCGTTGCATATGATGGATGTCGTAGAGGAGTTTGAACCGTTCACTTCCGACCCGCCGCGCCAGTTCACCGCCCCATGCCGTGTGGTCCGCCTGATAATCCTTGTGGCTCTTGCTGTTGAGAAGTTCCATTTGCAGGGTGATCCCGTATTTTTCCGCCGTCGGAACAATCTTTTTGAGACCGGTCACACAATTTTCGAGTCCCTCTTCTTCACTGATTCCGGCACGGTTTCCCGAGAAACAGATCAAGTTGGGAACTTTATGTTTTGCAGCCTCGGGAATGTATTTTTCATAGGCTTCAATCAGTTTGTCATGGTTTTCGATGTGATTGAATCCGGTCGAAATGGACGCTCCCGGAACATTCCCCATGGTGACAATCATGTCTTTTTTGGCCATGATTTCCCACTGTTCCCCCGGACTGAGCAAATCAATGCCGACAAGTCCGATCTTTTTACAGTTTTCCGCAAACTCCTCCAGCGGCAGATTATAACACCAGTAGCAGCATGACTGCTTGATATTTCCTTTCCGCTTTGCGGGCGTTTCTCCGGCATTTTCCTCCGCCGAAAGCACGGTCTGATTCGCGGCGAGTACGGCGGCGGTTCCCAATGCCAAGCCTTTCAAGACATTACGACGATTCAAATGGTTCTTCATTAAGATTTTCTCCCTGGGTTTTGAATACAGCAACATTTCTGAAAACAAACAGGATTTCAGTGTATCACAGCCCGGACAGAAAATCAAGAGTGCCGGAAAACGGTTCCGTCTAATCCGCGGAGGGGGCGGGCGGATCATAGTCAAATTCTCGCCACACCATCGGGCGTCTGTGACGCGACTCAATCCGAAGAATCACCTCACCGTTTTGGAAGATTCGGACAGTTCCGCTCGACTGACTCACCACAATCGCCAAGGCATCGGTCATGCGGCTGACGGCGGCACCGGCCCAGTGTCTTGCTCCAAGACCTTTGGACAGCGTGATGGTCGCGGTTGAGGTGTCCAGATATCGGCACGCAGCCTCACAAGTTCCGTCCGGAGCAATGATGAAAGCTCCGTCCAGTTGGGCGATTTCCTTGATTCCTTCCCGCACACGGGGATCGTTGAGATTCCGCTCCTTCCGATGGTATCCGCGAACAGGGTCGAAACCGGCAGGTTTGCTTTGCATGAGAACTTTTCGTGTGTCGCCGATCACAAAGAGCGACCCCACGGATTTTCCTTCACGGCCTTCACGACCGATTTCCACCGCAAGGTCCACCACGATTTTCAACGTTTTCAGCGGCACTTTGGTTTCCAACTGCCGGAGATCGCGTCCCGACAATCGGTCGAGGTGCTCGCCGAGATTGATGAGACTCACCGAGTCGAAATGTCCGGGGTCGAACCCGCTGTAAACGGCGACCACACGTGAACCGGGCATAAGGAGGTCGTCGGCCACCGCACGCAAAATCGCTTGGGTCAGAATATCGTACACAGGAAGTTCTTCGTCTGTACTGATAAAAACAGAAGGAAGTCCCGCTTCTTCCGTCCCTTGAAGGAAATCACGGTTGAATGACGTAGCAATAATATTGGCCCCCTCATTGGTCAGTTTTTTCAAACGGAGCCAATCAATCGGCATCTCCGTCAAAAGAAGAATCGCCGACGCTTCCATACTTTTGTAAAGTTGCAGAGCGTGATCAAAAATTGCTTTGAATTTTTCCGTAAATTTCAATGGTTCAGTCACGTTAACGTATTTTCTTTTGCGAATCAGTGAGTAGGGAGCAGGAGCGGATAATGGAAGACGCTCGTTTTCCGGCGGCGCATCAATAAACATGCCGGGCAGTGGGAAAACACCGCACGAGGTGAAGGTTGTTGCCGTAAAAACAGGTAGTTCCATATCATAGAGTAAAATATTTTACGAAGATGGCAACTCCTTTTTTTATCATTTTCCAAAAATTCCGCTCTTTTGGAGTTTTTTTGTCAAAACAAACCGGTTATTTCAAATATTCTGTTTGAATATTACGTATTCCAATCATGAGTCCAAGCACGGCGTTTGAGAACTTCTCCCAAAACAACGGCCTGACACACATGTTGGGGATCGTGGAGCAGCCGATGGATGTCTGCGGCAAATCTGTTTTCAGCAGCAGGTTGCAACGAAACCTCCGGAAAGGCGGATTCCGAAACAGCGATTTCCGGCGGCAATTTTGTGACAAGCGGACGTTTTATTTTCGATGAAACCGGCGTCATGCTTTGCAGATGAACCGCATCCACCGGTTCCGGCTTCCGTATCGGCCGCCGCTCGGATTGCGGGGATTTCTGATGACTTTTTTGCGGTGCGGTTCGAGTCATGTTTTCCGCCAGTTTGGAGTGAGCCTGTTGTTTTTTTACTTCTTGACGGTTGCTCACATATTTCATTAAAGCCCCAAATCCCATCACCAGCATAAAAACGAGAAGCTGCACCAAATCTCCGGCGGCAACGTGAATTATTGAAAACATCATATTGTTCTTATCTCCTGATTACCTTACCCAACCATTCTGTTTTTGCGGCGGCTCACTGGCAAGGTGACAAAGGGCTTCCCGAACCGCTGCAACCTGTTCCGGTGTGACGGTGAGGTAACGGAAACGGCCGTTTTCCGACGGCGTAAAAACGACCGTCGCATCATCGTTGACCGTGACATTTCCCGGTTCAGAGAGTCCGAAATAGTTCCAACCGGGTCTCACCGCATACAAAACACTCGTCAAATCGAAAAGCGGCTGGTCGTTTTCGAGTCCCCGATAATACTTGTACGCCAATTGTACCGGATGATTTTTAACGTAACAATAACCGTTTTGTTGACTGACCGCTGCGGATTGAATCATTTCACCAATTTCATAACCACTCAATACCACCGGACAGGGACATTCTGCGAAAAATTTCCGGGCTGCCGGAATATCGCACGCAATGTTGTATTCCTTGTGTTTGGCCAGTTGCGGAATGAACGCCCCTGCCATAAGCGAGCAGTAAGTCACCTTGTGTTTGAGGAGTTCTTTGCCGGTCAACGGAGAAAGTTCGTCGCCGGGAGTGTCAAGAAGTCCGGCCAGATTCGTGGAAAATCCAACCTGCACAATCACCACCGACCGGTCCGCCTGTTCCGCCAGTACTTTACGGAGCAAAACCACTGCGTCGGTACAGTTTTTACTGTTTTCAGGGGTGATTACCGTCGGAAATACAGGAAAACCATCGGCATTTTTCGCCTCAACCACCGGAACAAGGTAACGGCCATCCTCTTTGGTGACACCGTTTTTCACCATACCGACGGGGATGTCGGAGCGTCCGTAAAACCGGTTGAGAAGCTCCGCCATCGGAGCGGCATATTTGTTATCTTTGGTGATGGTCACAGCGAGGAGTTCACATTCATGACGGTTTTGAAGAGCATGAATGACTCCCATCGCCATCACGTCATCGACATCATTTCCGATATCCGTGTCAAAAATAATTTTTACCGGTTCCGCAGCAGGTAACACAATGGAGAAAACAGAAAAAACAAACAGACTGAGCAGCACCCAAAAGAAAGTTTTTTTCATAAAAGCCCCTTTCATGAGGAAACATGACAACATTTTTGTATTATAACAGAAGCGTTTTTGAAATTCAAACCCCCGAAAAGATTTTTTCGTCATTACCGTTTTCTCTGCGTCAAAGGAGCTTCTTCCTCGTAATCTTCAAGAAGATCTTCCTCTTCATCGTCCGTTTCGTATTCGACGTACTCATATTCATCCCCTTCGTCTTCATCCCCGTCCCAGTCTTCGTAGACGTACTCATATTCGTATTCACTGCTGTCATCTAAAATATCTTT
>JAISQK010000242.1 GCA_031274255.1 Planctomycetaceae bacterium
CCCCCCCCATTTTAACATTTTCTAACAGTTTTTTCATAAAAAACTCCTCACAAAGTAAATTTGATTGTAAAATCGTAACATCAGAGATTCATATTAATCCGTAACAGTAAAAAAGTCAAGAGGCAAGCAGGAAATTTCACCTTTTTATTAAAAATTTCCTGAAGATTTCGTTCACCTTGCTTGCGGCTGCGTCGGGAAAAGATTTGTGATGTGGGAAAACTGCAAAAGTTCCTATGCGGGTCGGGAAAGCTTTTTTCTTCAACCGACTGCAAAAACGACTTCAAACACAATGGACATTATCTGCGTAAATCATTAATCCGCTCTCGTCATTTCGGGAAGAAATTGGGAAGCCAGTTCGGAAAAGTGCCGGCGGGAACGGATTGTTGCGGAGTCGCGGGAGCCGGCGGTTTGGCAACGACCGGATAAACTCCGAGGTCATCAAGGTACACATCACCGATTCCTGACATGGCAAACGTCACGACCATGCTGCCGTTGGCCGGAGCGATTCGGTACGCGGCAAATTCCTGCCACTGATTGCCGGTGTCGGTGTACCGCAGAGCAAGCGGCATTCCTCCGAGCGAGTCCATGATAATAAGCCCGTTGACGCTGCCGGTAAGTTTTTTCGGAATTTTGACGTAGCCGTGAATACAGAGGAGTTCTCCGGCATTCACCCCGACCGGCGGCGACGTGATCCAGATCGGAGCCGTTTCCAGTTGAAGACTCTCCTTGACCGCCTGTTCCAGTTCCGGTTGCGGCACAATGGCAAGGTGAAGTCCGCTGTTTCCGGTTTTGGCGGCTTGCGGGGAAAACACCGCTCTGGTGGAATAAAGCGGCGTCATGGACTGCAAGGATTGTAAAGCCGGACTGTTCTGAGGGAGTTCAAACCGTTCCCACTTAAGCTGAATCCATTGGGCAAGATTTTCACATTCCCCGCCGGAAAGCCGGTTTTGTCCCAATTGCGTGTCCGCCATTTTCTGCGCAGTGGAAATGTAATAGGGAAGTGTCGCAAATGTCACCGCGGTGGGAAATGTTACCGGAAGCATCTTGTTTTCCGCAAAATTCCGCGTCGCCTGTTCCCAAGTGGAACGCTCGTAAATCTGGAGTCCGCGGACCGAACGTTCCGCCTGCAGGCAGGCCGAGCCGTAATCGTTTTGTTGCAGAAACGATTTTGCCGTTTCAATCGCCCGTTCCGTTTCGCGGAGAAGTGTGTTCTGCTCGGAAAGGTCAATCATCGGCTTGTTATCGAGAGAAAGCGTCGGAATTCCGGTTGTCGCACGGAGTTTGCGGAATTTTTCCATCACGGCTTTGTCGTTCTGAAGCCGTAATTGAGCCGCCCGTATCGAAAGTTCCGCCGCCTGTCTGCTGAGGAGAATCTGCCGTGTCCGCGGAAGCACTCCCTGAAGCACGGTTTCCGACTGAGCAAAGAAAACCGGTGTCGCAAGTCCGGCTTCTTCCATTTGAATTTCGATACCGCCCGCCTTCCGCTGCGGATAGATCGGTCTTGCTCCGCCCGGAATCAGAAGCTGCGAACTGTACGTTTCAAGACTTCCCGGCACAATGAACCTGACATTATTCCGAACGGATTCCCCCATGACGCATTGACCGTTCGGATAATTCACCATCGGCAGAAGAAGAAGCGAACGTTCCGCCTGGGTGATGATCGCCGACATGACCGGATCGCTTGAGCCGACGACCGCCACCAGTTTTCCGAGACTGTACCAGCCGTCCTGAAGGAACATTTCCCAGTTGATCAGTTCCAGAACCGCCGCGCGGTACTCTGTTTCCGCGTTTTGAGCATTCAGCGGAGTTTGGGAACGGAAGAGAAATCCGTGACATTCCGCCGCCAATGCACTATGAATCTGCATTCGGATTTGGTCGATGGAAACCGGTGCGATTGAGGCGGTCTCTTCCAGTCCGAACTGCTTCCACTGGGACCAAATGTACGGCGACGGCTGTGTTTGAATCGCACACCAATTTGTCGTGCGTAATTTGGCAAGCCGGGTTTGAATTTTCAGCCACTGTTGATAATCCAGAAAATCGAGCGAACTGAAAAGCGGTGAATTTTCCAGAAGCATCATATCAATATTTTCGCTGAAGATTCCCAGACCGCTTTCAACGTTACAAATCATCGGACACTTTCGGCGGTCGGCAAACTGTATTCCTTTGAGGAGGTTTTGCAATCTTTCGTAGTCGCTGACGGTAAAGTTGGAACCGAGATTCCACGCGAGGATCGGATTACGGTCATTTCGGAACAAATGAACCAATGGACCGGCAGGATTCCCTTGATTTTGAATGTGTGCCTGCAATTCATTGAGACCGGGAACGGGACAGATGACCCAAAGTCCCACTTTCCAGGCATCATTGAGAAAGGCCTCCGACGGAACCGAGGCCAGCCAGACCGTATTAAATTGAAGCATGGCAAGGAAATCAAGCGGTTCGCCGCGGTATTCAATCGCCCGGATGGATTTGGGAAGACGGTCGATGGTGAGAATCTGCGGCGCCGTCCGGATGTCTTGTCCCAACGGTTGTAAAAGAGCTTTCCGGCGTTCCGTTTCCAGGTCGGCAAGGCCGAACGGTGTCCCGAAACCTTCCGCATTATAAGGCGTCATCGGCGGTGTTCCCCCCGGTACTCCGACAACAACGCTGCCATGAGCTGAAACCGTGTCTTGCGGCAAGTCCGATTGGGAAAATTGCGTCAGATGCGCAATCGGCTTGGTTTGGCTTGGTGTCTGTTGAGGAACAGTCGGTACTGTCGCAGCGGTCTGAAGGATGAATTTACGGTCTTTCGGCGTAAGATACCCTAATGGCGGCTCCTTTTGTGGCGGATTTTTCAACCAATTTTCAACATCTGCCGCCGCCACATCCCCTGATTGATTGTAAACCGGCGGAAGCGATCCTGGAATGCCGTAATTTTGAACAAACCATTTAAGATTTCTAGGTGAAAAATCAGAATTTCGTTCATAGACACTCATTTCGTCAGAGGAAAGGGCTACGACGCCGCTGACTTCAAGATCGTCCATTGCAATGGTGTTTTCGCCGGGATGAACCGACGTGAAAAGAACAATCCGCCGGACATACGCTTTGTTCGGTTTGATATTGGCTTGAAGTTCCAAACGCAATGCGATGAGCTGTTGATTGAAAATCGTGTATAAATTCTTCCTATTGAAACGGAGCTGTTCCCATTCCCCGAATTTCTGATAACGGGCTCCCGGAAGCAGAATGGTGTACGGCTCGTCCGTTTCAGGGTTCAATGTCTCCGGCAGTGCCACTTGAATCGCCGCACAGATTTCCAAATGGTCTGATTTGACCCAGAGGGTCGGCTGCAAGTCTTCTATCAGACAGGGATAGGCAATCGTGTGTCCGAGAAAAACGGTTCCTTCGTCACGGGACTGAATGGTGACGGATTCACACAACCCCGATCTTGCCTCTTTTGATACTCTTTTCTGTGACGTGACTTTGGCAAACGGGTCAAGGGTCAAAATCTCCCACGTGGGAAACTCGGAATCGAAGGAATCGGTGATGGACGGCGTATTTCCCAGAGAGACCGGAATCATGCCGTACAAAATCAACAGGCAAAACAGGAGCGTCCAACATTTCCGCATTGGAAAAATGCTGCTCAAAATCAAATAAAAATCTGTTCCGCTCTGTTTTCCTGTTTTGTTCAAATTGCTTCTTTTGTTGAAATGATTGAAAAATCCGCCGGGAATACCCATCGCGGATTATAGCAGGATTTAATCGTCAGAAAAAGAGCAATTTACGAGTTTTGCTCAAACTTCCGAAAACAAATTCTCCTTAGAAACTTTAATAAAAATTTCTAAAAAAGTCAGAGAATTGCTGAATATTCTTTTAATCGCCATAGAAAGCGGTTATAATAAGGATGTTGTGAACAGGCGGCCGTTGGCTTCCGTAAACATATTGCAAAACGTGTATTATTTC
Organism: Planctomycetaceae bacterium; assembly: GCA_031274255.1. GTDB lineage: Bacteria > Planctomycetota > Planctomycetia > Pirellulales > Thermoguttaceae > WRMR01. The sequence goes on from JAISQK010000242.1 coordinate 3,937, forward strand.
ATTCAGGGATGGAAAAAACAAAACTGCGTAACTCTTTTTACAACAAGATGTTACAAAAAATCAAAAGATTGCGGTGATTTGGCATATTAACTGCTGTAATCGTTAGGTAATCCTTAAACAAAAATACAAACTTTTCCCAAATTGAGGAACTTGTCCATGGGCGAATTTACTTCCAAACTGAATGACAAAGTCATAAACGCGGAATCTCCGATTGTTACGGAACTTTCGGAGCTTGCTTCGCTGATTGACACATTGCCGGACGAATTGAAGCAGTTTTTTTTGCCGGCATTGAATCGTGCGTACGAAAACATTGAGCGGCGGCGGCGGATTCTCGGTTTTATTCAGGAAGCCTTGTCCCAATTGCGGCTGGATATGAAATACCTGATGTTTGACCTTGAAGCGACACGCCGCGAACGGGACGAATACCGCCGAAAACTTGAAGAGTCCGCGTAATTGCCTGTTTTGACAACAATCCTTCCTGAATTTGTTTAAGGACACTTTTCTGTTTCTCTCTTTTCATTTGTCACTTGGTCTTGTCGACAGATGGAGTTACTTGTATTGCGGACACAGTCCCCCGCCTGGCTGTACAAGTGAACTCCAAATTTTTTGCGCAGTGACCGTATCACATTGAAATTCTCTCATGTCAACAGATACAGATAACATAGAGACACCGAAAGGCCGAATCGCTGCCATTGATTACGGTACAGTGCGTATTGGGATTGCTATTTGCGATTATGATCGGATTTTGGCAAGTCCTTATGAGATTTATACACGAAAAAATGATGATTTTGACGCAAAATATTTTAAACATTTTGTTCAAAACGAGCAAGTGATCCGATTTGTCGTAGGATTGCCTCTGAAACTCGACGGTCAGCTTGGGGGTAAGGCAAAAGAGGCTCTTGCCTTCGGAAAGTGGCTCTCCGAGCAGACAGGTGTTGAAACGGTGTATTATGATGAGCGTTACACATCGGTCGAGGCGGAACAGTTTCTTCTGGAAGCAAATTTCTCCAGAAAAAAACGGAAAAAACGTATCGACAAGGTTGCCGCTCAGATTTTTCTACGAGCTTATCTTGAAGCCGGCTGTCGAAACACCGTTGAAACTCTGCCGCTTGACGGTTAGTTTTTGACTCACTTATCTGGTATTCAGGGAATCAGACATTGCAGCCAAGGCCGCGGCGGGCGGGCGATAACCTCCCGGTTGCGCGGTTGGTCTCTAATGGAGAATTTGAGAGTGTTGACGAATAGATAACATGCTATAATAATTCTCATCAGGAGATGGAATATGCCCCGTCTCTATTTTAGTCACTCATATGACGCAGGAACCCGCAAAATCAGGTATTGATTATCACAGATCACAGGATTTATAATAGATTTGGCGTAATACAGAGATTGGGGTGTATAATTACTTTCTGCAAAATATAAACCCTGTGTTGTTTGGCGAATTAAAATTTCTCCTTGAAATTCTGGAAAAAAGGGTTGCCAAGAACAAAACAACGAATGACCTCTTGCCTGGAACCTTCTTTTTTGGCATAATACGGCCTCTTTTTCGAGTTTCCTGTCCATTGAGGGTGTTCTCTTGTTCCGGCGAAAAGGTTCCATTCGACGTAAAGTCCGGTTTGTGATTGGACTTATGCTTTTTCTGGTGATACTTCTCACCGGAACAGGGATTTACACGGTCCGTCTCTATCGTGAAACATTACTGTTCGTGGAAAACATCGCCCGCGACGAACTGCCGCTTGCCACAAAACTCTGTTCGCAGGTTTCGCTATTGCGGTCACTCCTCAGTGAGTTGAAGGGCCTGCAGCGGGACCGCGGTCCCGGATTTCTTCTGGCGGGAAAAACCGATTTCGGCCTTGGAGACAGTCTGCGGTTTCAGCTTGACCAAATGTACCGAATCCAGGATCAGTATTCAAAAATACTTGGACAGGAATTGGAAAACAAAGAAAAACGCAGTAAAAATCGAACGGCTCAATGGAATACGCTTTTTGAAATCAAAATTAAAATTCATGAACTTGACCGGATGGTCGGAAAGTCGCAGATTGATTTGAACAACCCGGATTTCATCAACGAACTGGGGAGGATTCTCGGACAGCTTCAGATATTGACCGATCAAATGCCGGAATACCTTCAGAGTCAATTCCTCGGTTACTCCGGCGACATGAAGGCAAAATACCGTTTATTATTGATTACAGCAACCACATCGGCAACCGCGTCATTCCTCATTCTGATGATGCTGACGCGGCTTTCCTACATTTGGGTTTTCCGTCCGCTCCGGGAGCTTCTTGCGGGGTCGCGGATGGTCGCCCAGGGACGCTACAATGTGCGGATCAAACTGGACGCCCAGGACGAAATGAAGGAACTCGCCGACGCACTGAATCAGATGACGGAACAATTTGAATCCGTCCGCAACGATCTGGACCAACAGGTACGTGTGCGGACACAGGAAGCGGTCCGGACGGAACGGCTGGCGAGTGTCGGTTTTTTGGCGGCCGGAGTGGCTCATGAGATCAATAATCCGTTGGCTTCCATTGCGATGTGTGCCGAGTCGCTGGAACGGCGGCTTGTGCCGTCAGCCGAACGATCGGAAACAAAAGAAAATCCGTCCGGCACTGCGGCGGAGACGGAAATCATTCAGCGGTACCTCAACATGATTCAGGAAGAGGCGTTCCGCTGCAAAGGAATCACGGAGAAACTCCTTGATTTTGCCCGGATGGAACGGAAGAGCCGCGAATGGACCGATCTTTCAGGGCTGGTGAGCGGTGTGGTCGAAATGCTCAACCATCTCGGGAAATACCGTACCAAACAGATCAGACTCGACATTGCCGGAGAACTCAGCGCCGTGGTCAATCCGCAGGAAATGAAACAGGTGACGTTGAATCTTCTCACAAACGCCCTTGATTCGGTAGAGGAAGGCGGAACTGTTTGGATTCGGCTTTTCCGGCAAAATGAGATGTTTCACCTTGTCGTGGAGGACAACGGCTGCGGGATGGATTCGGAAATTCTCAAAAATGTATTCGAACCGTTTTTTACCAAGCGGCGGAACGGTCAGGGAACCGGTCTTGGGCTGTCAATCACGCACCGGATTGTCACCGAACATCAGGGACGCATTGAAGCGTACAGTGCCGGATCGGGAAAGGGAGCGGTTTTTCAGGTGGAGATTCCGATTTCAAGTCCCGAAGCCAAAAAACTTGCCGCATCCAAAAGTAAGGAGTTAGTAGGAATACGATGAAACTGTTATTTGCCGACGACGAACTTTCGCTTCAGGAGCTCATGCGAGTGGAACTTCCCGGTATGGGGCATCAGGTCACAATTTGTCCCGATGGAAAGTCTGCGATCACGGCACTCGGACAAAACCGTGATTACGATTGTCTGCTTGTGGATTTGGACATGCCCGGCGCCGGCGGAATCGAAGTGATTGAAGCCGCCCGCAAGGAGAATCCTGAGGTGGACGCCGTGATTCTCACCGGAAAAGGAACGCTTGAAACCGCGATTGCCGCCCTGCGGAACGGGGTTTTCGATTATCTCACCAAACCGTGCAAACTTGCCCGGATCGAAGAAGTCCTCAGGAGAGTCGCGAGAAAACGGGAACTCACACGGAAGTATCTGGCAATCAAACATCAGGGAGAACAGGGAAACCTCAGGACGCAGTTGATCGGTTCGTCGCCGGTGATGCTGCGTGTGCAACGGTTGATTTCCAAAATCGCCCCGACCGATTCCACTGTTGTGATTCTCGGCGAAACCGGGACCGGCAAGGAACTCGCGGCGCGGTTGATTCACAATCAGAGTCCCCGTGCGGGCAAGCCGTTTGTCGCGATTAACTGCGGGGCGCTCCCGGAAAATCTGATTGAAAGTGAACTGTTCGGCCACAAAAAAGGGAGTTTCACCGGCGCGGATGCGACACGTATCGGACTGATCGAAAACGCTGACGAAGGGACGCTCTTTCTCGATGAAATCGGGGAACTCCCGAGAGCGGTGCAGTCGAAGTTCCTCCGTTTTCTCGAAAGCGGTGAAGTACGGAAGATCGGTGAGAACGAATCGAAAATCTGTAACGTGCGGATCGTGTGCGCGACGTTGCGGAATCTTGAAGAAATGGTACGTGCGGGGGACTTCCGGGAAGACCTCTGGTTCCGCATCAATACATTCGAGATTCATCTGCCGCCGCTGCGGAACCGGATTGACGATCTGCCGGACTTGATTTTGCACCTCTCCGGACGTTATCAAGTCGGAGTGAACCTGCACAGCGGAGAAGACCTTTTCACGAAAGAAGCGTATCAGATTCTCGCCGTGAATCCGTGGCCGGGCAATGTCCGGCAGTTGGCCAATGTGATGGAACATTCGCTCATCATGTCCGACAAGATCCCGATCGATGTGGATTCGTTACCGCCGCAGTTTGTTCCGAAACGGTCAGGCGGCACAAACGATAAGCCGGTGATATTGCAGACCGTGTCCGGTACGGAACAGGAATCCGGGGAACTCCGGACACTGCGCGACATCGAAAATGCGGCAATCAGTCAGGCCGTCGAACGTTACGACGGTGACAAGCACAAAGCGGCGGACGAACTCGGCATCAGCCTGAAGACGCTCTACAACAAGCTGAGCCAGCATGACGCGAAAAAAGCCGCATGATAGAACTTTTTCGGCAACATGCCAACGTAGCACGTTGGATCGCAGCCGGGAAGCCCCGGCGGGCGGTAGCCTCATGGTCACTGCGTTCCATTCGGTCTCCTCTTATCCTCTTCCCGTTGTTCTTCCGAGAACATGCTGTTGCATCGCAGTAGCCTTCGGCCTCCAGTTGGAAACGTTTTTTCGCCTGTTGATACCAGCGACGAACAGGAGCGGGTCCGTGGCTTTCGGAGCGGTAACTCCATCCGCCCGCCGCGGCGTCGCGGCATTCCTCCTGAACATAGGTGAGGGAATCTTGAGGTTCCGAGTGGTGATTTCAGGCTTGGAATAGGAGGATTTGGACCGATTATGACGGAATCGCGGCCTTTTTCCGGAAACTGCTCCGTAATGGACGGCGCTATCATCGCGACAACCTGTTTTCCTTCTTTCATGGCCTGTAAAATACCGACCAGTTCCGATCGGATCATAATGGTACTGAAAGGACAGGCTCGAAAACATTTTCCGCAATAGATACAGCGTTCGAAGTTGATGCGAACCCTTCCGTCGTCTCCTTTTCCGATCGCTCCGACGGGACACGCATCTTCGCACGGCAGCGGATTACGGACAATGGCCTTGTAAGGACAGACCGTCATACAGCGTCCGCAATCCACACATTTTGCCCGGTCGATCGTGGAACGCTGGTGGAGAATTGCAATCGCTTTTTTGGGACAAGCGGAAACACAAGGTCTGGCAAAGCAGCCGACACAAGCGTTCGAAACCTGAACATGACTGTCGACGCAGCCGGCACAGCCGACGGTGCAAACGGTCAACACCGGTTTTGTATTGTTTTCCCTTGAATCGCGTCCGCCAGATACGACTTCAGCAATCGTGATTCATCCTCTTCTTCCATTCCGAATCCCAGAAGAGCCATTAAACGGTACCGAAGCATGGCACGATCCTTATAAATGCAACATCGGTCCGCCTGATAACTGCGGGGACGCATCTCTATCGGAATCCGATCTATTGATACGGACAAACGGCGCGGCGCCGTAGTGTTTGTGATGACACGCCTCCAGGCAGGCACTGCCGACAATTTCAACCCGATCCGTCAGTTCAGGAGGAAGACGCTGCTCCAACTCCGCAAGTTCTGACGATCCCATGAGATGACACGTTGTTCCGAGACAAATTTCAACTTTGATTTTCATTGCAGATTGACGACCATTTCATTTTTAGGTGAACATACAGAAAACAATTTTGATTTCCTGTCACGGAATATTACCGACTCGGACACTTGCCGGAGTCGCTGTTTCCACACTGCCGTTTCAATCGCGGCAATCAGGAAATGGCAGACGGCGGACAGTGTTTAAAAATATCTCATTAAAACACGTTTACGATACTTTTCTTCAAGGACAACTTTCAAACGTTTCACGATATTACGGCGGATTTCCAGATCAACCGGTAAATTCGGGTCTTGATGAGCTTCGTTGACCTTTGTGCCGACCACGAGTTCAATGTCATCGCTGTTACGGAAAAGTTCGACCATTTTTCGCGCCGCCAACGGCAACGGCGTCACCGGGGCATCGCCTTTTTCAATTCTTTGGACAACATCCGTCAGTGTCAAAATGCCTTCGGTGACGAGATCAATTCCGCGGATTTTCGCCGGTAACGGCAAGCCTCCGCATTGGGCGGAGAGTTTAATATCAATTTCAATCGGCCGACGCAGTTCTCTGGAAATGATTTTTGCCGTCGTTCCGTCGCATAAGACACTCTTGCCGTCAAAATTCCGAACAAGTTCCGCAAAGGCCGCATCGGATTCTTTGTAAAACGGCGACCTTGTCAAAAGATGCAGCCGCCGCGGCTTGCGGAGGTAAATCACCATGCAACTGATGTCGTCTGGACAGGCGTTTTTTTCATTACGACTTCTCGCGGTCCGAACGACGGCGTTCGACAATTCACGTGCGGAAATGTCAGGGTTTTCCTCGACTTGCTTCTGAATGAAGGAAAGCACCCCTTCCCGCCGCTGTCAAAAGCATGATCATCAGCCGTTTGATGTTGCGGTCGTTCACATAAAATGCGTAAGACACCAACAACATAAAAATGGTAATCGCAATCCAAACCCACGGACTTTCGACAAAAATCTCCATCACATTACCTCCTTTTGGCTTTTCCCGGCGAAAAACAAATATTTTCAAATCCATTTCGTCTATTGTATCAGATTTTCCCATGTTGTGCTACAGGATTGAAACGCTGTGTGACTCCATTATACCCAATCCGGTTGAAATTTTCCATAAGAATATGGGAGCAGTCCCTCTCGACCGCGGTATAGCACGACCAAATCCTCTGGTTACACACGATATTTCATGGGACAAAACGATATTTCACGGGATAACGAAAGGGGAAAAAAGAACTTATTCTCTCAAACACCGGAAATGACGCTTTCCTGTTTCCGCTTCAATTCTCGGACTGGCCGTCGGCTCCGTTCTGACTCTGAACGCTTCGGAAACAGAAACGGTTCAGCAAAACGGCAATACGGCCGCTGTAAATCATAAGACAACGGATGGTTTCGATTTCTTTCAGAATCTGTCGCCGGATTTTCATTTTGATTTCCTGAACCCGGCAGGTGTGGATTATCTGTTTTCGGAGCAGGAACCGCCGCGAAATTTCGGGCGTTCCGGCTCAAGTAACTTGCTGTTTTTGAATCAAGAGAATCCGTCAGGTCAGACCGCCGCCGCGTCGTCAAACTTTTCCGTTTCGTCATTTTCGCCGTCTAACGA
>JAISQK010000244.1 GCA_031274255.1 Planctomycetaceae bacterium
TTCGGAAAAAGCCACCGTGTTACTGGTTCCGTCAACAAAGGATGCCATTGACGGATTCGCGCCGATGTAATAGAGTCCATCCGACTTGTTCGTTCCAATGTCGTAATAGTTGCCCGTCCCCGTTCCTGAGTTGACGACGTAATTACTGCCGTATCCGCTCCAGCCGCTTTTGTGCGTAAAAAGACGCTCTCCCGGTTCGCTGGGACACATGAAAATCGAAAGCGGTGTCAATGCCAATTTACTCGTGTTGTCAAAATGAATCTGTTCTGCCTCGGTTCCTCCGTCACCAAAATAACCGCTTAACGTACCCCAGAGCGGCATGCTGAAATTGAGTTGTCCGAAGACTGCCGTCTGTTCGATAAATGGCAAAAGACGGGCTTGAACGGAATAACCATCCGTAGTGGGCGAGGCGGAGTAATTGATTTCCGTCCCAAGCGGAGGAAATTGCCGGTAAGTGTCGTGGTAATTGTGCAGAGCCAATGACCATTGCTTGATGTTATTGGAACACTGCATCCGCCTTGCGGCTTCACGCGCCGCCTGAACCGCAGGCAAAAGAAGAGCAATCAGAACACCAATGATTGCAATAACGACAAGAAGTTCAACCAAGGTAAAAGCCGTCTTAAAACAGTATAGCCCCCCCCCCTATTTTAACATGCTTCCTACTCGCGGAGAAATCTTTTTCATTCTTCATTACGATACTTTTTCTCATTTTTAAACCTTTCAGCTTTATTGTTTCAAATCTTTTTCCACACAATGTTTTGTCAATACAATGCTACGGGGAAACTTTCCACTGTACATGTTGTATCTCCACAACATTGGGTTGGATTTTATTCGTCAAACTCGATACGTCAAGAGGGGGGCAATAAAAATCCAACCACTTTGTTTTTTGCCGAAAAAGGGTATAATAACATGATATTTTATTTGTGTTTCCATTTTGAGCCGGTGATTTTGTGCAGATTTTGAAATACCCTCACCCGATTCTTCGCCATAAGTGCAAACCAATAAAGAAGATAGACCAGGAACTTCGCGACGTTATCGCCGAAATGATTGAGACGATGTACGCCGGAGACGGGGTCGGGCTTGCGGCCAATCAGGTGGGGTTGCCGCTTCAGATTTTTGTGCTGAATACAAGCGGCGACAAAAACAAGCCGGAAGAAGAGTACGTTTTTATCAATCCGGTGATTACGAAAAAATTCGGCGGTTTTACGGAATCCGAGGAAGGTTGCCTCAGTTTTCCTGAGATTCATGCCGTCGTGGAGCGTCCCGCGGAAGTCGTCCTTCAAGGAGCCGCTTTGGACGGCTCGCTGCAACAGTTCCGCTGGAAAGGACTTGCCGCACGTGCCGTTCAGCATGAGTTTGATCACCTCCAGGGGAAAGCGTTCATCGACCGGTTGTTGCCGGTGCGGCGGCTGGAAATTCGGGGCGATCTTGAAGCTCTGGAACGGGAGTTCGAAACCAACCGGCAGTTGGGAGTGATACCGTCCGACCATCAAATCGCCGTCACCCTTGCCGAGTGGGAACAAAAGTGGTGTACGCCGTAGCGATAGGAACAGTAATGTTGTTCCGCTCATTCCGCCGGTCAAGTGAACGAATTAAGAAAATGGAACCGCCTGTCGGATGCCATACATAAACCTGAACCTGAGAAAGTCTGACCTTGATATCTGTGTTTTACCGTTTCCTCCTCATCCTGCTTGTATTGATTCCGACCCTGGATTTGTGGAGTCTCAAACTTCTGGGGGACGGTTATGTTGTGTTGGGGTTGACCATCGGTATCGCGGTCGGCGGCGGAACGGCCGCATGGTTTCAGTGGCGGAAACTTTGGAAACGGTATCAGGAACAATTTTCGCCCGCTGCCATGCCGCCGGACATGACGCTTCATGCGGTACTGATTTTCGCCGCGGCAATCATGACGGTCACACCGGGTTTTTTTTCCGGCATGATCGCGGTTTTTCTGCTTCTCCCGCCGGTTCGTGTCTTGATTGTCTTCCTGATTTTTCAGCAGCATCTGCTGTTTCAAGCCGCCAGATTTCAGAAAAAGTACCGCCAACAGTGGGCACAGAATCACCCGTCCGCGTCACCTGCCGATTCCGCCGCCGGCCGGGAAGACGATATTGATGTCGACTTTCATAAAAAATGATGTCATGACGGCAATTCGCCGAGGAGTCCGCGGAGCGTCTGCAGGTTGATGATGTCCCAATCCGTAGCGACTCCATCCATTTCCCCGGTTCCTTTGGGTGTTTCCAGATACATCGGCACTTTCGCAAACCGTTGGTCGTTAAGAATGTGCCGGAACGGTTCAACCCCGAGTGTTCCGTGACCGAGATGAGCGTGACGGTCAACACGGGACCCCTGCCCCTTGACGCTGTCGTTGAGGTGAAACGCCCTCAGATGTTTGAGGCCGATCACGTCATCAAAGGCTTTCATCGTGGCGGCGTATTCGGATTTTTCACGAAGCGGGTAACCGGCGGCAAAAACATGACACGTGTCAAAACAAACGCCGAGCCGTTCGGCAAAGTGACACCGATCCATGATTTCGCGGAGATGCTCGAATTTCGCACCGAGATTGGTTCCCTGTCCGGCGGTGGTTTCAAGCAAAACCATGACCTCATTGGTTTCGTTGTGACGGAAAACCTCGTCGAGTGCGTCCGCAATCCGTTTAAGCCCTTCCTCTTCCGTGCTTTCCGTGTAGGAACCCGGATGCATGACAAGCATTGGAACGGCAAGTGCGGCGGCACGCTGCACTTCGTCGCGGAATGCGTTGACGGACTTTTGATAAAGTTCCTCTTTCGGCGACGCAAGATTGATCAGATAAGAATCGTGAATCAGCGGATGCGTTACGTTCAGTTCCTTGAGTTTCGCCTGAAAAACGGCTGCGGCTTCCGGTTCAAGGGGCTTGGCCGTCCACTGATTGCTGTTCTTGGAAAACATCTGTACACAGTCGAATCCGAGCCGATGCGCGTCTTCCACGGCATGATGAAGTCCGCCGGCAATGGATTGATGAGAACCGAGAATCGGCATGGAGAATCCTTCCTTACTTAACGTTGAACGAGCAGTTCGGTCAGGTGCATGACAGGGAGGCTTCGGAACGCCGGATCGTGACGCATGATTCCATCAAAGTGCATGGCACAACTGATGTCGGTGGTGACGATGACATCGGCACCGCTTTTCTGCATGCTTTCAACCTTCTTCCGCCCCATCGCCAGCGAGGTGCCCGCCATCTTCACACTGAATGTTCCGCCGAAGCCGCAGCACTCTTCCATGTTGGAAAGCTCGACATATTCAAGCCCCCGGATACTTTGGAGCAGTCGCATTGGTGCATCAACCATTCCAAGTTCGCGCCGGGAGTGACAGCCGATGTGCATCGTCACTTTTTTCGGAAACACCGCACCGGTACTCGTCACACCGAGAATGTTGACGAGAAATTCCGAAACATCGAAAACGCGCTTTCCAAGTTCCGCCGCTTCAGAGCCGGGAGCCGCTTCCTCGAAGAAAACACGGCACATCGCCGCACAGCTTCCCGACGGCGTTACGATCCAACGATATCCATGAAAGGCACGTCCGAACTGTTCCATCACTTTTCGGGCATCCTCCCAATAACCGGAATTGAACGCCGGTTGACCGCAGCATGTCTGTTCCTTCGGAAAAACCAACGGAATATTTCGCTCTTCAAGCAGTTGAACCGTTGCGCGGCCGATGGAAGGATAAAACTGATCGACATAGCAAGGGATGAACAGAGCCACCTCTTCGCCGGACGTATAGGCGGGATAATCCCATTTGCGGAACGCTTTTTGGAGTGCTTCGGATAATGACATTGCTAATGGACTTTCATTGGATGTTGTGGATTGCAGGAAAAGGATTCGCCGCTTCCGCTTCGCCAGGAATCCATCACCGCGAGGGTCTCATGCAAAAGCCGCCGGGCGTGAACCGCATTCTCCGTTTCAATGTAACATCGGAACTCCGGCGAATTACCGGAAACCCGCAGATGGATGATGTGATTCGCATCAAATGTCATCCGCACTCCATCGGTGAAATCAATACCGGTCAGTTCTCCGAATTGCCCGAAAAGTACGCTTGCCGCCGGATAGTTGCCGTTTTCCTCTGTCTGAAGTTGCTGAAGTTTTGCCCTTGCGACGGATACGGGGTAATCACTGAGCCGGCCGTTTTGCGTCACTCGCGGAGGAAACAGAGTGTGGAACGCGGAAAACGGCTTATTCAACCGCCGCGATGTCAGCAACAGTGCCAAATGAACGATGGCCGGGTCCCGTGTGGGAAGCGGAGCAAGTCCTGTTTTTTTCGCGGGAGTTCGGAAACCGAGCATCCTGAAATTTTCCGTCAGCGGAACAGGCGTCCAAGTCAAAAAACCGCCGTTGGCTTCATAACCGGCAATCACTTTTCCGCCTTCCAGAGCGGCTTGCTCCATTCCGGCAATCACATACGGCGAACCGACTTTGGTGCGGAGAATTTTCGGGAAACGGTTGATTCTTTCAAGAACGGTATTTGAGGTCACCGGCGTCACCACGGTGTCGGCATTGAGAAACAGTGATGTCACAATTCCTGAAAGATCGCCGGGAATCAGATCACCGTTTTCGTCGAAAATCAGCGGACGGTCTCCGTCGCCGTCGGCGGAAAAAATCACGTCGAAACGCCCGGCGCGACCCCATTGTTTGACGAACTCCAGAAATTCCGTCGAGAGCGACTCGGTGTCCACGGCGACAAACTTTTCCACCCGGCCGAATCGGGCGACCTCCGCACCGAGCGACTCGTACAAATCACCGAGAATGTCGCCGGAAACGGACGAATGCATCAAAAAACCAATCCTGTAACCGGCAAGGCAATTTTCCGGGAATGTTTCGAGGTAACGCATGTAATAGGTTTGAGCCGCCGCCCCATGGTCCGTCTCACATGTTCTGGGGTAAAATTCCCTCCGCAGATTGCCGTTTTCGTCAAATAAATCCTCTGAAATTTCGATTTTCCGGCAGCAGAGAGCTTCTTCATCTTTTTTGAGAATTTCACCGTCCGGCAGGAAAAACTTCATGCCGTTACGATTTTCCGCAATGTGGCTTCCCGTGACCATGACGGCCGGAATCCGCTGTTCCATTGCGTAAAGTGCCAGTGCCGGTGTCGGAAACCGTCCGCAATCGACCGGAATGTAACCATGATCCTGAGCCGCGCGCACAATCACACGGATAATCCGCGATGTCGTAGGACGAAAGTCCCCGGAAACGGCCACCTGACGTTCCTTCGCCGCGTCCGAATCCCCATCCGCCGAGACGCGAAGTTCCTTGATATACTGAAGAAATGCCGTGACATAACTGTAACACAACCGGTCCGTAAGGCTGTCCGAAAGTCCGCGGATTCCGCTGGTTCCAAATGAAACCCCGCTCTGTTTCATTAATTCACCGATAATCATGTTTACCATAGGACACGCATAGAGAAAAAGGGTCAATGGGTTTTTCAACATCACATTTGATTATACCGGATATTGACGGCAAAATCAACTTTTTCCGGCACTCACGATCCGCTCCAAACCGGAAAAATCAGACAATATCCGAATATCTGACCAAATTTGAGGGGATTTTTTGAAAAATTCAGCGATATTCCGCGAAATCATCGGACTAAGTTCGACCAGAATCGAACCGTTCTGATCAAGTCTTGAAGCCGCTTGCTCGATGAGCCGCAAAATCACCTCCATGCCGTCATTTCCGGCAACAAGAGCTGTTTTCGGTTCAAAATTCTTAACATCCGGCGGGAGCTTGGTATATTCCCCCTCACTCACATACGGCGGATTGCTCACAATCAAGTCAAACTGCGGAGACGGCGTAAAACTTTCCAGTAAGTCGCCCGCGATAAACGTCATTCTTTCGTCAACCGCATGCTTTTTTGCATTCAGCCGTGCCACATGGAGGGCTTTTTCACTGATGTCAATCGCTGTGATGCGGCACTTCAAGGCGTGTTTCGCAATCGCCACCGCCACCGCACCGCTTCCGGTTCCGACATCGCAAACATGAAGTTCCTCTGTTTTCCGGGACTTCGCGAGTAAATCCAGCGACTCCACGACAAGATGTTCCGTTTCCGGTCGCGGAATCAAAACATCCGGCGTTACGATAAACGGAAGCGAGTAAAATTCCTTCGTGCCGACGAGATACGCCACCGGTTCCCCATTCGCACGCCGTTTGACAAAATCGCGGAATTCGGCTTTCCGGGTGTCATTCGGAACGTACCCGAACTGTGTGTAAAGCTCAATCCGCTTCCACTTAAGGACATGCGCCAAAAGGATTTCCGCATCAAGACGCGGCGAATCCGAACGGTTTTTCTTCAGATAATCCGTCGTCCATTCCAAGAGACGCTTCACATTCCAGATTTCTTCCGGCTGCGGCATAGTTTCCATGGACGTATAGCATAAATCCGTTGAGCCTTCCGTCAATGGGTTGTTTGATAAAATCCCTGCAAAACGACCAATGGAGGCTGCCGAGTCTTATCGGCAAATTTCCGCTTCCTTCCGTTGAAAGAATTACCGTATTTATGGCAGGGCGGGAAGAGAGTTCCGGCGTCAAAACCGGCTATTCTCTTTACCGGCAAGCCGGATATAATACAAAGCTGTCGCCAAATTGTGTTCCTTATTGATGACAACCCCTTGATTTTTCATGACAAAAATCTTAAAAAAACCTGCTGTTTTTTTCGACACATTCCAAAGAAAACCGGATGATAATAAACAGACAACGCATTACTGTCCCGGCTGCGGTCACGGAATCCTCTCCAAAATCATTGCCGAGGCCATTGACGAACTGAACATTCAGGACTCGACGATTTTGGTCGGACCTGTCGGCTGCGGAGTTTTCGTGTACTACTACTTTAATGTGGCAGCGGTTTCTTCCGCACACGGACGAGCTTCCGCCGTGGCAACCGGTGTGTCGCGTGCCAACCCGAACGGTGTCACAATCGCCTATCAAGGTGACGGCGACCTGGCTGCGATAGGAACAAGTAACGCCATTCATGCCGCCAATCGCGGAGAAAACATGATTGTTTTCTTCGTCAACAACAATGTTTACGGCATGACCGGCGGTCAACTCGCTCCGACATCGATTGTCGGACAAAAAACAACAACATCTCCTTACGGCCGTTCGCTTCGGAATGACGGTCCGCCGCTGCGGATGTCGGAAATCATTGCCACACTGGAGGCTCCGGTCCTTGTGGCGAGAATGGCCGTCAACTCACCGAAAAATGTACGAAACGCGAGAAAACTCATTCGACGCGGTCTCGAAGCCCAGGTCAATAAAAAGGGGTACGTTTTTCTGGAGGTTTTATCGCAGTGTCCGACGAATTGGCGGAAAACTCCTGTTGACGCTTGTAAGTGGATCGACGAAGAGGTGACTCCGATTTTTCCGATCGGAGTGTTCAAAGACACGATTGATCAGGCAGAGCCGCAACCGCGAGACCTGAGCCGTCCTGACTTTTCAGAAGTCATTGAGTCGCTTGGACTTAAAGCGGAAGAGCCGTGTCCGGCGGAAGATCGTCCGCTTCCCTATCCGGTTGTCCGGTTGAAGAGTGCCGGTTTCGGCGGTCAGGGAGTTCTTTCGCTCGGAACGATTCTGGCTTCCGCCGTGATGAAAAAAGGTCTGGAAGTCACATGGCTGCCGTCCTACGGCCCGGAAATGCGGGGCGGTGTGGCGAATTGTTCCGTCGTCATCAGTAAAGAGCCGATCAGTTCACCGATTGTGGATCAGCCGAACATTCTCATCGCCATGAACAAACCGTCCATGCAGCGGTTTGCCCCGCTCGTGCCGAAGGACGGACTCATTCTTTACAACAGTTCGATGATCGACACCATTCCGGCATCGCTCGCCGCTCCGGTCATTCCGGTTCCGGCGGCGGACATCGCCCAAAAAGCGGGAAACGTCAAAGCGGCCAACGTGGTGATTCTTGGAGTTCTGCTTGCCAAAACCGGGTTGTTGTCGTTTGAGGAAATGTCCGTTTCACTACAGGAGACGTTCACCAACCCCAAACTTTGCGAAATCAATCAACGGGCATTGCAACTCGGTTTTGACGCAGCAAACTGAATATTGACGCATTCCATTTCCATTTTCAGACGCCTTTGAGGAAATGCTCATTGGCGGTGGGGTCGCTGTGACGCACGGAAGCATTGTCATGCGCATTGGCCACTTCCGTCAAAATGACGCCTTCCGCACCGGCGAACTGCCAGTGTTTGGACTCCACACGGGTCAGCGGCACGAACACACCGGGGTCGGCGACAGTGCAATGTTCCACGGTGACCTTGCCCCCCATGTGACATTTCGGCACAACCACTTCCGCCGGAAGATTCGGCTCCCCTTCACCGATGATATAGCTTCGCCCGTAGCGGATGAGCCAGCCTTCGTCTTTTTGGGGACATTTCGGATTTTCCGTCTTGAGGTGCCAGTGTTCCGGCAGCATCTGATGCGGCAAAAGGAACAGGTCCTGCATCATGTAACTGTACTCTCCGGCCACATGATTGACAAAACCGACACATGCCAGGCCGACCGAAGTGAACTCGCCGATCCCGTAATCGGAAACCCAGAGTTTCTCGCGGAGTCCCGGGAAAACGGGATAACGGTGAAAACGGCACAGACGGATGATCGCGTCACGAGCCTTTTCTTCGTCGAATTTGCCGTCGGTATAGAAGTCGGCGTTGTTGAACTTCGGAACTTCCCGCGGCGGGCGTTCCTGACCGTTTCCCTGACGTGGACGCTGGCGTTCCTGGGCACCGACGGCAGGGAGAATGGCGGATGTCAAACCGGCTGCGGCAAGACCGAGCACGGCACGTCTTGAAATGAAATTCTCACTCATAGTCATTCTTTCTGTACTTTTTTGTTGATTTGGAAATTTGAAACAATAAAGCTGATTATATCCCATTTTATTCCTCGTGTCAAATCCCACACAAAAAGAGACGAAAGTGTTTTCATGATTTGTCAGAGACAATACTCACTGCCGTCCCGATATCCCAGGCATCCGCCGCAATGGAAAAGAGGTCCTATTACGGGGGGAACAAGAAATTTTTTGAAAAACTTTCCTCAAAAGCAACAATCCCTCTTGATTTTTTCGATTGTCGCAATTAGAATACAATCATTGGTGTTAAATTTCGTTAAACATTTTTCCAGCAATGAGGAGAAAAATCATGCAAAACTTGACTTTGTATTCAAAATGTCAAACTGGGGGGGGGGGGTAGTCTGTACTGTTTCCCGTGTTGCAGAGGCAAATGCTGTCAATACGAAACACACGGCAAACGCTGCCGAAGACTCTTTTGTCCGATTGACTGCCCGATTCGGTTTTACCCTTGTCGAACTTCTTGTGGTGATTGCAATCATTGGTATTTTGATTGCTCTCTTATTACCCGCGGTTCAGGCGGCCCGCGAAGCCGCAAGGCGGATGCAGTGTACGAACAATCTCAAACAGATGGGGCTTGCCGTTCACAACTTTCACGATACCCATCGTGTTTTGCCGCCGTCGTGCATTAGTGCCGGGCGTGCTTCCCTGTTTGTACTCCTGTTTCCGTTTACGGAACAAACAGCCCTTTACGATCTGGCACTCACGACCGATGACCGCTGGGGATGCGGTTTACAATATCTTGACGGCGGTGTCGGGGCAAACCGTATGTTTATCACAATGCAAAACGGGGCTTCACCCGAATGGAGTTCCGCAGCGATCACAGGGACAACATTGCCTGCGTGGTGGAGGGCTGTATTGGCAAGTGAAAGTGATAAGAAAAGTTTTTTGTCCGTTCCGTACATGAAATGTCCGACACGGCGTTCAAGTTCCGCCGAACCGGAAGGTTCCAGTCCGATTTCCGGTCCGACATCCGACTATGCGATTGTGACTGCGACAGGAACCGGTACAGGTTGGGCTCCCGGCAGTTCAAATGTAAATGGTCTCGGTTTGCTTGTGACTCCGTGGAGTGACATTCGTCCGGATGTCGGGTCAACCGGTTCCTTCTGTCACGGTCCGTTCCGTGCCGCACAAGTCACTCCTGACAGGACTTCTTCCGATTACGGGTCTCTCAAATTCGGTATCAAATCCTGGATGGGACGAAACAGCATGGCATCGTGGTCTGATGGTTCGTCCAACCAACTCATCATTGGTGAGAAACATATTCCTCTCTCCGCACTCAACGGTTGTCCGTCTTCGAAAGGACATTTTGACTGTTCCTATATTGCAACGGCAACCAATACCGCCAACACAATATTCCGAAGTTTTGATTACAACACCGGAAACAATTATATCCCTATTGCCATCCCTTCTAATGAAGTCCCAAGTGTTACAGGCAGCGGAGCGTTTGGAAGCTGGCATCCCGGAGTTTGTCATTTTGTGTTGGGCGATGGTTCCGTCAGGGCGATCAGCGTCACGACACCTGCGGAAACGATCTTGTCGCCGCTTGCCAAAGTCGATGACGGTCGAGCGGTGTCGTTGCCGTAACGTTTGGTTTTGTCACCGTTCACGGATCTTTTTCACGGGAAGAAATACGGAAGGCAACTTCCGGGCTTTTCGTGAACGGTGATGTTTTGTTTTTCAATCTTATTTTACAAGAAGAGTATGATGCGTAAGATTTTGTTTTTTGCTTTGGTTTTATGTTGGTGCCTCGGGTGCGGCAACAAGGTCGGACTCAAGGGGAAGGTGACGTTTTCAGATAACGGGGAGCTGTTGCCGTTCGGAGAAGTTGGTTTTTCCACGCCGACCTATTTCGCCCGCGCTACGATACAGCCGGATGGTTCGTATGTCGTGAGTTCGGAAGGGACCGCCGACGGACTTCCGCCGGGCGAGTACAATGTCACGATCACGGCGTTCTTTGAAGATAAAAATCCGAATCCGAAGAGGGGACCGAACGGAATGCCTGTTGACAACAGCAGACATCTGATTGATCCCAAGTATTCCAGTCAGGCGACGTCCGGTCTTAAGGCTGCGGTTGATTCGTCAACGCGGGTTTTGGATTTCAAAGTGGATCGGGCGAAGGGATTTTGATTAGGACGGGATGCCAACGCACGGGCGTTGCATCCCGATTTGCTCCCAGCCTCTTCAAGGCGGTCGCTTTCATATAGAAAATCTTGCCAACTTGATGCCGAAGGTATACTGGATGCAACGTCACGTTGCCCGCTCCGAGAGCCACGGACCCGCTCCTGTTAGTCGCTGGGAAGCGTGCCGCTTCACCGCACATCGCAAGCGGTTGGAAAGATTATCCACTGGAAGCCGAATGGAACGCAGTGACCATGAGGCAAGTGCGGTGCAGCAGCATGCTGCCGCCCGTGTGTTGACCGTCGCGGCTCGCGACCGGTGCAGCGTGCTGTTCGCTTGAAAGATTAAAAAGAAAAACGGTCCGGATGTGACACCGGACCGCTGTGATTAAAAGGAGGCTTGTTTGCAGGTTTCCCGCATTTCAGAATCAGAATGTAATGAGTGTGCTTAAACCGGCAGTGAACTGCCGTTTGGATTGCCCGTCATCAAAAACAGCCAACCCTGACCAGTCCCCCAACCCTGACCAGTCCCAACGTGTTTCCGGACGGATATTCAGCCAGGGACACGGTTTCCAGTTCAGACCAAGTGTGACTTCGGAATAATCGTCGCCGCCCAACACACGGGGATCACCAACGACGATTCTGGAATTGTTGTAGTCACGGAACCATTCCGCCCGAACCCCCATTTCCAATGTTTCCGTCAGTTGATAAAAGACATATTGATTGAGTGAATACCAGTGACCTTTAAAACTGCCGGACTGATAGTCTCTCGTTTCCCCGTCATAACCCAGGTCATGCTGGAAGACGTATTTCAGACGGTCCGTCAACTGTCGTGAAAGAACAAGACTGTAGTGGGTCCGTACGGCGTCGGATTGCGAAACGGGAGCGGCATTTGTTGTTCCAAGCGACTCATTCCCCGTTCCGACAACGAAGGAAATGTTGGTACGTTCGTCACAGCTTTTCCATCGGAACCCGGCCAGGTAGGTGAGCTTGTCGTTGGGGTCTTCAAATTTGTCCCAACCTCGCGTGACACCGAAAACGGCAGCCAAACGGCTATTCAGATTCTGAGTCAGCAGAACACCGGTATAAGTGATCGGTTCGCCGTACATCATCGAATAGGAGTGGGAATAAAAGAAATTCTGCGGAGACATCACCGATTCATAACCCATCGGCGAGTAAAAATGTCCGGCTTTGACATTGAGTCCGTAAGCGACGGGAGCGTTCATCTCCAAATAAAACTGCGGCATGGCGAGACCGTAATCCGCCTTGTCATTCGTCGCGGGAATCCGGGACCCTTTGTTGGAGTTCCATTTGTTGTTCGCCCAGACCGGATCATTCGCATAATAAGCACCGTAGGTTGTATGGGTTTCCAAGCCGAGAGCACTGGCGTAAAGATAATCCGTTCCATACAGAACATCAATCTTTCCCCCCAAATCAAAGTTACACCCGGATGTCTTCACGGAACGTCCCACGCTGAGGTAAAGCTGATTCAACATGTATTCATTGTTCATGTCGTTGAATTTCAGCGTGCCGTTATCCGCCGTGTCGGAACCGAATCCGTTTCTCGTATAACTCTGATCCAGCCATCCGCAGAGGAACCATGGTCCGCAATGTTTCATATCATACGGCAGCAGTCCGCAATCGCCGAAACAGCTCTGCTGCTGACACGGGGGGTATCCAAGCGGAATTTCACCATTGGACGGGCCGTACGGCGACATAAACGGCTGGGAACAAGGTGCCGCCATCGGATCGTCATAAACGGCGGATGTCTGGACATACTGCCCCTGAATCGGGCCTCCGCCGCCGGGAACATTATTATACTGCGGATAAAACTGGGCCTGGACAGGAACAGTCATCCACAGTCCGAACAATGTTCCTAAAATAAATACCTTCAAACTGCTTCTCATTTTACACTCCTGACACGCAACAGGGTTGGCGCGTCTTTTTTAACCACTTTGATTCAAACAAGCTCCATAAATCAATGCGAAAATCAAACATAAAATTCAATCAAAGCACTGCGTTTGACCTCTCCGCCATGGTTTCTGCAAAAAATCCACGGCATTCTTACGGCTTAAAGTCATATTACGTGCATGCGGCTTAATTGCGCAACTCATAATATCACGTAAAAACTATCGGCCTCCTACTTTAGAAACAGTTACTTTTTTAGAAAACATCGTTAAACTTTACGTACATTTCCTGTTTTACTGTTTCTGTTTCTATTTACCTTTACTGTTGCAAAACTTACGAAAAAAATGCAGTCGCAAACCTCTTTTATTTTGTTTTGGTATTATTTTTGCATCACTCACCCAAGCCTGTTTTTCGTCTTCATGCCATTTTTTCGAAAACTTGAGAAAATTCAGGAACTTTTCACAAAAATTTTCAACCTATGAATATCTTATCGTCATAATTATTATTACTGCTAAAGCTATAATAAATAAAATACGCTTTAAAATCACTAAATTTTATCATATTACATCACTTTATTTTTCCTAATTTTTCACAATTCTTTTATTTTATACAAACAACCTTGTTGAACCTTTTTTAATTTTGATTACTATCGTAACTATGTCCCCTTGTTAAACCTTTTCACTAAACTAAACAAAACCTACTTACTGAACTTTTTGAAGTATTCTGTTCTGACGACCCTGTGCTTTTTTCCGGAAGGTCACTAACCCATGAGTATGATGAAAAAACTGTTAAATTTGAGTCCGTCACGTCGTTCCGGTCAATCGACCGTTTTAAAAACTCAACGCCGTCCGCGTTTGGAGCCGTTGGAAGACCGTCATCTTCTCGCGGTGGCATCCCCTTTGGATTCCTATTGGGGAACGCTTGAGACAACGAACGGAACAACGGAAATGGCTTTGACGGTCGCGACAGAAACCAATCAAAGTGCGATCGTCAGCATTCGAGTCGATTCCATTTTGCCCGGTACCAACAATTCCCATTTCGATCCGTCGAAACTCCGTATTTACGATTCCAATGGCGTTGAGGTTTCCGCCTCAAAAGTCTATTACAATAATGGGGACTTCCAGGGACAAACCTCAAGTCTCATTGTCCTTGAGTTGGCTCCGGGGGAATACAAGGTTTCTCTCGGCGGCGACCGGGGAAGTATCGGTCAGTTCGCTTGCCACGTTTTTCTGCCGGGCGATTCGGAAGGAACCGGAACGGTTTCCACGATGTCAACCTATGCCGCCAATGCCGCGTCCGACCTCACGAACGGTCGAATGAATGTTCCGACCGCCTCCTATTACAAGAAACTGGGGGTTGACGTTTCCACACTGAACATCGCCCCCTTTGATATTGACGGCAATGGAAACATCAGTGCGACGGAACTCAAGGCCGTCGGTCTCAATCAAAACGCGGGTCATGTCACCGCCGCACTGCGGGCCTGGAACCGGTCACCGGAAGTCCCGTCGAATCTGGTCTTTGGTCCAATCAGCGAAAACAGCGGGGAATTCACACAAACGATCACCGGAGTTTCCGACCCGGAAGGGGACGAATTTGAATTTCTCCCCGGTCTTACCCTGACTTCACTCACTTTGAACGGTGAACCGCTTTCCATTCCTTCCAATATTCCGATGTCCCTGTCGCCGGAAGGAGTATTCACGATCATTCCCGACGGACTTTTCAGCATCATCCCGCAGAATCAGACCGCCGATCTTGTGATTGAATACAGGGTTCAGGACGCCGGTTCCGGAACTTACACGACAGGTCGGATTACCCTTCGGATTACCGGAGTAAACGATCCGCCGCAAACTCAGGATGTGGAAGCGGCGGCGGTCGGTCAAACGCCGGTCAAGATTGACCTTGCCGGAAAGATCACCGACCCGGACTATGGCGAAACGGAAACATTGACGGTGGCAAAAATCAACGGTCAGGACATCAGCAAGGGTTCGTCCGTCACGCTTGCCAGCGGTGCGGAAGTCCGGCTGGATGCCGACGGCAATCTCTATTATGATCCGAAAGATACGTTTGTGTCTCTTCCCGAGGGGGAATCGGCAGGGGATCAGTTCACCTATCAGGTGGCGGATGTCAACGGGGAATTGTCCGAAGCCTCTTTTGTCACGGTGGAAATTACCGGTGAAAATGACGCTCCGGTCGTGACAGACGATTACACCGCTTCCCTGGGGGAAAAAGAGGACAAGACCATCGGTTTTGACGATTTCCTTGCACTGGCGGAGGACATGGATGCAAATGATACGCTTTCCATAACCGCGGCGGATGAGGTTTCGGATCAAGGTGCCGCAATCACGTACAACAGTTCGGAACAGACGGTTGTTTATCATCCCGGGTCGTTGTTTTATTTTCTCCAGGAGGGACAAACGGCGGAGGATTTCTTCTATGTCACCGTTTCCGACAATCACGGCGGCACGGTCCGGCTCAAGGTTGTTCTCACCATCAACGGGGAAAATGATCCTTTCACTGCAACGGACCAGAACAAACGGGTCACCAGTTCTTCGGCGGGGGAAATTCTGTCCGCCGGTACGGTGGACATCACCTGTCCTGATGCGGGAGTTCCGTTTGAGTACGAAATTTTAGATGTCACCGGCGGACCGGCCGGGTGGGAAACGCCGGAATTTTTCATTGATTCCGCGGGACAGATTACGGTCAAGAAAGACAGCATTCCGGAAAAAACCAATCCCGGTGAGGAATTTCTCATTACGCTGAAAATCACGGACACTCGTGACGGTGTCGAGAAAGAGGAGACCGTCACTATTATCGTTTCGGTGATTGAGTATCCGGCGCCGGTGTTTGATCCGGCCTCACCGGTCACTCTTGGCGAAAAAGACACGGAGGAAAAGCGGCTCGCACTGTCGGCGCACGACGACGGTTCCGAAGGAAACGATGTGGAATTTGTTCCGGAATCACTCACGTTGAAGTCTTCCGATCCGGCACTGGCGGGACTCGACTACACTTGTACGCTTACAGAGGATGGTCAGGTCGTCTTCAAAATCAACACGCCGTTTGCCGGTGTCGCAGCCGGTCAAAACGCCACGCTCACGTTTGAGTTTGTTGTCCGTGAGTCGGGGCATGGCGTGGAAACCATCGGTACCTTTGACGTGGTCATCAGCGGTGTGAATGATGCTCCGCTCATTTCCGGCGGTCAAAGCGTCACGACCGGCAAAACAGGGACGGCGGGAATTAACCCCCAAGTCAATGCGGTTGACTCCGACGCCGGAGAAACCGGAACGCTCGCCATCGGCAAAATCAATGGTCAGGATGTTTCGGTTGGAAGCACGATTCAACTGGCAAGCGGTGCCGTCGTGACGGTGAACTCCGACGGAACGCTTCAATACAATCCCAACGGCCGTTTCAACCACCTCAATGACGGGGAACAGGCATCGGACTCGTTCACCTATCAGGTGAAAGATGTCAACGGAACATTCTCCAATGAAGTGACGGCCAATGTCACCATCAACGGGGCTAATCTCGCTCATACGGTGCCGAATCAGACGATGAATGTCACGTCAACCGGTGAAGACGGAGATGTGATCGCCGGCACGGTTCAGGTGAATGACCTGGACGGTCCGAAAGGAAATTATGTTTATTCGATTGTGTCCGTGGACGGTACCGACCCGGGATTCACGATTGATTCGACCGGAAAAATTCATGTCAACCGCGAAAACCTTCCGGATACCGGCACTTACACGATTGTCGTGAATGTTGCGGATGACGATTTCAATACTATCACCGGCACCATCACCGTGAATGTTGCGGAAAAACAACCTCCGGTGTGCGCAGATTACACGGTGCAGTCTCCGGTTCCGGAAAACGCGGCGGAAACAGAAATGGCGTCGGTTGATCTGAATCTCCTTGTGACGAAAACCGATCCTGACGATACGCTGAAATTTCTTCCCGCGGTGTCGTTGGATTCCGCCCTGCTGAACGGTTCACTGGATGTCCGTGACCGGATTTCCGCGGCGGACCTTGCGAGAATGTGTACCGTGACCGAGGCTGGAACACTTTCGTTCAATCCTAACGCGGGCGGTGCGGACATGCTCTCCTTCCTTCCGGCGGGAAGCACGCTCACGATCGTTTTTGTTTACACGGTGGAGGATATCGGAACGGGACTCACCAGTTCCGGAAAAATCACTTTCACGGTCACAGGAGCCAATGACGCACCGGTTGCCGCAAATGATGATTTCACCGGCACGGGGATTTTAGCGAACGCAGCGTCAAGTTCTCCGCTTGATGTCCTCGCGAACGACACCGACGCCGACCTCAACTCGGCGCTCGGCATTGTGAGAGTTAACGGAACAGAGATCTCCGCGTCGTCTTCCGTTTCCATTGAAGTGGACAATGGGACCGTAACGGTTTCCCTGACCCCCGACGGCAAGCTGGTGTTCAATCCGAACGGTGCCTTCAATTATTTGAAAGAAGGTGAAACCGCGGATTTTAGGTTCTCCTACACCATTTCCGACGGTAACGGCGGAACCAGCAGTACGACTGTTACGGTCAAAATCACCGGCGTCAACACGGCTCCGACGGTTCCGAATACCCCATTGAGTGCGACCACCGAACGCGATGCGTCCCGATCCATAAACCTGCTTGAAGGTGCCCACGATGCAAACGGTGACAGCCTTGCCATTGCGCAAATCGACGGTCAGGATGTCGCTCCCGGTCAGACGATCAATTTTGCGGAAGGGGATTCCATCACGGTCAATGCCAACGGCACGGTCACTTACAATCCGGGAACACGTTTTGCCCATCTCGGAAAAAATGACAGCGGGACACGTTCCTTCACTTTCCGGCTGACAGACGGTCGCTCGAACGGCCTTTCCAACTTACGGACGGTCAATGTCACCGTGACAGGAAAGAATGACGCACCGGTCGTTGCGAACAGTATCCCGAATTTTGCTGAGCGCGGTGAGGAGACAAAGACCGTCACAATTGATTTGAATGACTATTTTAGCGACCCGAACGGTGATCCGCTGACTTATCAGGTGGTCAAGGGAAGTGACCCGGCAAACATGATCACCTGTCAGCTTCAGGCGGACGGTCATACCCTCGTCATTACGTTCGCCGACTCCGATACTTACCATGCGGAGCAAAACCGAACCCCGGTTATCATTACCGTGACGGCAACAGATTCCGACTCCGCATCTGTTTCGCAGGAATTTACCGCTGTGGCCATGCCGGAGCAAACCGTTAATGTGGAGGCGGTCATTGTGAAGGAATCGGAAGCGGCGGATTGGGAGCAAACGACCGTCTCGGAACAGGTTGACAGAATGGTGGTCGGCGAATATTACTACATTGAACTCTGGGCCACCGATCTGGCCAACACAATTGATTCCAACGGGTATATCAAGCCTCCGGCAGGGTTCACGGAATTTTCCAAAGGTTTAGCGGCCTTGCAGTTGGAACTCCATCTGGACGGTACGCTTGTAAGCATTGTCAGTACCAGTATTCAAGGGTATACCATTTATGTTGAGTTTGCCCCTACGGTGGCCAGTGCGATGCTTGTTCCGAGTCCCACAGGTGCCGGAACATCTGATCTGTGTATTGACACGATTGGTGGAGCAATCAATATAACTACTTCACCTTGGTTGATTCCGCGGCTTGGTGTGGATGGAGAGTCTTGGCTCTTTGCCCGAATTAAAATTCAGGCGACCGGTACCGGTACCCTTCATGCGGAAACACCGATTGTTTCCGCCGGTCGTAACTCTGATGTGAGTAATGAAACATTGCCCATTCCCAGTTCCCAAGTGAAGACGCTGTGGACGGATGTCGCGATTGTCAGTTCCGATAACCCTCTTCGCGGAACCGCTTCGCCGGAACTTCTCACCGAAGGAGGCGTTTATACCCGTATGGTCACCACTCCCACCGAAGTCAACGCTTACGGTGCGGTCAGTCAACTTCCTGAAAATGTCGATTGGATTCACGAATGGCAGGAACATTACGCGGAAATCTGGGTCAAAGCTTCCGATGTCAAGCTTTTCATGAGTGCTTTGACCAATCTGACCTACAACTCCGACTATTTTACTGCAGTGGAAGTGACCCCCGGAAATGTTTTCAAGAGTTCCTTCCAGCCGCTCATTGACGATGCCGGCGGTCTGGTTACGGGAATCGGCGGTACGGCTTCCGGTGTTGTTCCGACGGAGGGGTACATCCTTCTCGGACGTGTGAAATTTGAATCACTCGGCAATGACAATGTGACGTTCCAGGAATCGTTCACTCCGCACGATCTCGGTATTTCTTTGGAGAATGCCATAGTAAACACGGCGGATGGACAACACATTTCCATTACCGGAAACTCGCCGGCCACGGAACTTTGGAGTGTCCCGTATGATATTGATGACAACGGAACGATCAATCTCGCCGATTACCTCACTTTTGTCACCACTTTCATCAACGCAAATACGGAAAATCCGTTCGTCAATGCCTTGTTCGATTATGACCGGAACGGTGCGGTGGAAGTGATCGACTATCAGTACATGGTCACGGCATTTATCAATAATTATTCCCGTGACAATTATGCCAACCTTCCGTTTTCGAGTAGCTATACCCAGCGGTACATCGGTAAGATTCTTGATGCCGAAAATTCGGCTACGATCAACACCATCATTGACGCCGCCAACAAAGCATGGCAAAACGCACTCGGTCTCGATAAGCCGCTCGACATTCAAATCCTTGTGAAAGACCTCGGTCCCGGTGTCCTTTTGGGCGAAGCTCAGATCGTTGCACTTGATGCCGCAGGCCGTCCCAGCCGGGGAATCATCACACTGGACGACGATGCCGGCGGAATCGGCTGGTATTCGCAGCTTGCCGAACCGGTCACAACAGGCCGTTACGACCTCTATACCGTCATTCTGCATGAAATGGGGCACGTTTACGGGTTCACCTCCAATTACGAGGCGTTCAGTGCGGTGGTCGGTCAGTTCGGTTCGTTGATTGACGCCGCCGGGGTTCATGCGACGGATAACAGCGACCTGATGTCGGAAGTTTTGGAAACCGGTCTCCGCAAATATATTTCGTCACTCGACCAAGAAGCGATTTCCGCGGCATACCGGGCTGCGGAAGCGGATCCTGCGCTGCGTGATTTCATCGCGGCTCCGTCGCATTTGACACAAGCCGAAGAAACAGGTACTCCGACCGCCGAAATTCCGGCGGGAATCGCGGCGGTTGGAACGGTGACATTTGTTCAGGCGGCTCCGATCGTCCTGACGGCACGGAACGCGGAATTCATTGATCGGGACACGGCGTCAAAACTTCACGCGATGGGACTTTCCGTGACACTGCCGATTGAAGAATCGTCGCGGGCGGAC
Source organism: Planctomycetaceae bacterium (assembly GCA_031274255.1). Taxonomy (GTDB): domain Bacteria; phylum Planctomycetota; class Planctomycetia; order Pirellulales; family Thermoguttaceae; genus WRMR01. The sequence continues at coordinate 20,246 of JAISQK010000244.1, forward strand.
AAACGGATTCAGAAAGATGTTGTTTTTGAAACCGATTGGTTTGCCGATGAAAAATCCGAAGACAGTTTGTCGCAGAACCATTCCGCAAGACGCCGGGATTCGAAAGAGTTGATTTTTGCGGAACTCCACGCGGATTGGACGCTCATGGATTGACAATCCGAAAAACCTTTGTAGATTGTGTTTTACTCCCGTTTTTTTTCCTGAGGAATGGAACGGGAGATTGAGAGTATGTTTTTCCACCACCCTCACATTCCTTCCATTTTTCTCTTCTCCATTGTTGTTTGCGTAAAGGGTTTTTATGTTTCATCAATTCCTCTCCCGACTCCTGTTTGGTACGGAAAACACTGTTTCCGGGAAATACCCTGTTTCTCAAAAACACAAAACGTTGCGTCTTGAGTCCCTGGAGGACCGGCATCTTTTGAGTGTTTCCTTTGATCCCGGGGCGGAGTACACGTATGCCGGAACGTCCGGTACGGCCATCGCTCCGGTACTCGGAGTGAACCGCGGAGTTTATATCGCCGATTTCACGAATGATCAGAATGCGGACATTCTTGCGGTCAATGTCGGTAAAACCACAGTTTATACCAATCAAAACGGCAATTTTTCCGGACTGGGAACGGATACGTATCTTGATGAGTTGTCGCAATCACATGCCACGGCTGTTGGAAAACTCAATACGGACGGCTATGCGGATCTGGTCAACATGATGTGTAACCAGAGATGGAACGGCACGAATTGGGAACCGACGGTTACCGTCACCACATGGAACGGCAGCGGACTTGCCAACTCTTCGGCCTCTTCCGCTGTGTGGTCGACGCAGGAATACAACGTGGCACAGCTTTTCGGTTTGGGAGACGCCACATTCACATTACAGGTTTCCGACCTCCAAATCCTTGATGCCAACGGCGACGGGAATAACGATCTGGTCGGTGTCATTCAGTATCAAACCGGGACTTCATCAAGCAGTTCGCAGCGTGTCGTCCTCGTTCTTACCGGACTGGGAAACGGTTCTTTCTCCTCAACGCCGTATCTTGTCAGCGGTTTGTCCGCCTCGGCATCCGGTGAAGTTCAGAAATGTGCTGATCTTGCCGGGACATCCGCCATGGAAGTGGTCACACTTTCTTCCGACGGCCGGTCCATTGACATTTACGGAGTCACCGCAAACGGAACCGGTGCCTCCAAACTTGCCACCTACACGTATGGTTCACCAATCTCCCGCATTTTTACCGGTGATGTGAACGGTGACGGAAAATCGGAACTTCTGATTTATTCAACATCCGGCGGCAAATCGTATCTTGAAGCGGTACGGGTTACTCAAAGCGGTTCCAGCTGCACGTTCACCCCGCTCGGCGACAAAACGGAGGTGACCACAAGTGTGACTTATCTGGCAACCGGTGATTTGAATAAAGACGGCAAGCCGGACATCCTCATTTCCGACGGTGTGACTTATCAGGTGCTGATTCAGGGAAATGACAGTAGCTTCACCGCGCAAAACAAAATCGTGACGCTTGCGGATTACGTCACTTCGGTCACGGGCGACTTTGACGGCGACGGAATCAACGATGTTCTTGCGGTCGGAAAGAATATTGCCACACTGATTCCCGGCGGTGCGGCGAAAACACCGTCCGTTGTGATCAACTTCAGCGAACAGGGAATCGCACCGCGGGATTTTGCGTTCGGCGATTTCAATCATGACGGAAGCATTGACATCGCGGTACTCGGCGGCAATCTTGGAGAGGAAATTGTCCTCTTTAACGGCACACCGTCCGGAACAAGCAAATTCGTCAAAAGCAGTACGGTACTTTCTGTGACATTCGGGCAGAAACTTCTCGCCGGAAATTTCGACAATACCCATGAGGGAGACGACCTTGCCGTGATTTACGGAACGGAAAATACCAATTCCTCGATTTCCACTTTCGTGTCCACCGCTTCCGGTTTGTCGGCAAGTCCGGTTTCTTCGACGCTGAATTTCGGGTATCTTGATGATTTCACTGCGGGAAAATTCAGCAGTACCACTGTGGATGACATTGCCGCTATCAGAAAGAGCAGTTCGGAAGTTTGTGTGTTGAAAAATAACGGCAGCGGAAGATTCACTCTCGCGACACATGTGGTTGTCGGTTCCACTGCCGCACCTTTGCCGCTTGATCTTGCCATTGGCGATGTTGACAAAGATGGAAGAAACGACATTGTTGTCCTGCTTGCCGGTGAAAAAAGTTTACAGGTTCTCAAACAGAATCAACAGGGAAGACTCGAACTGCAAACACCGAAACTCATCTCCAACAATCTCCGCAGCGATCATTGCAAGACCCTTCAGCTCGCGGACTTTGACGGAGACGGTTCGCTTGACGCGTTCGTGGGAGTCATTGATGGAACCTCCCGCGGCAGTTTTTTGGTGATACAAAATGATTCCGCCGGAAATTTCAATTCCATTTCGTCTATGGAAGTGCCGGCGGCGTTCGGCAGCACGATGTATGGACGGCTCGGACTTTCCATCGGTTACATGGACGACAATGATTCGCCGGATGTGATTCTTGTCGGAGACAACACGGTCATGACCTTCAAAAACAAAGCTCTCTTCAAAAGTGAGTCCGGTGAAATTCAGCTTGTTTTCCGCGATTACAGTTCCGCAAAATCCACATCCCAGGTTGGCAATCTTGCAACACTCGGCAATCAGAGAACTTATCTGGATGAGTGGTCTTGCTTCCAGGTGGAGGTTTGGGCCAACACGAAATCCGTATCAGAGGGAATTTCGGAATTTTCCTGTGTGATCCGGTTTGATGCCGCCGTGTTTGAAGTCGATAATGTCAGCGGATCGTGGGTTTTTGAAGGAGGCAGCGGATTCACTAATGTGACTTGCGTTGTTGCCAACGGCACGGTGACGCTTACTGGAAGACTGGCAAATGGTGCCGCGGTTCAGGGAGCCGGCACAAATACGCTTCTCGGACGGATTGCGTTCATCCCTGCGGAAAACGGTACCGGGGTTCCCATCAACATTGATGGACAGTATCTTACTCCGCATGAAAACGGTTTTTCGGTGACCGCAGGCTCATCAACATGGCTGAAAACCAGTGCCGGTTCGACCGCTTCGCCGAAAACGGTTGCGAATGACACACCGCTTTTCGCTGTTCCTTACGATCTTAATGATGATAATGTCGTGAATTTAGTGGATTATCTCTATTTCATCACGGTTTTCATTAACCCGGTGGATCAGAATTTGTTTTTTGTTACAGATTTTGATCACAACAACCGTGTTGAAGTGTTTGACTGGACCTATATGGTCACGAACTTCATTCAACAAAGTCGCCGCCAAGTTTGCCGGGAAACGAAGTCATCAGTTCCTTATCCCGCGAATTTTCCGGCGGATTGGCTGCCGCCTCAAGCACAAGCCGCCGCGTTGCCAACCAGTCTTGCAAATGCGGACAGTGGAGCCTGGAACAGTAAAGCAAATACGGACAGTAGTGCCGCGGACAGTGGTACTTGGGACAATAATAAAGTGGACAATGCCTCGGAGGAAACATTTACCGATGCCCGTGACGCTCAGGAACAGGCTTTGATGGCCTATTTAGACGCTCCCTCACAGCGCAGTGAGAAATCGTTCTTTGAGGAACTGCTCGAAGAACAAAACGATGTGGACTCTCTGCTGAAAGAGGGAGCATTGTAACACCGGCGTAAAAATACCTCTCTGCTCTCTTGCGGAGAGGTTATTGCGTCGTTTACCGTCGTCCCTGCCTGTGACAGACTAACGGTCAACGAGGCGATACCAAACGGCTTTAATGTTTGAAGTGGCGGCGGCCTGTGAAGATCATCGCAATACCGGATTTGTTACACGCGTCAATGACCACGGCATCATTTTTCGAACCCCCCGGCTGAATCACCGCCGTGACGCCGTATTGGGAAATCGCTTCGATGGAGTCCGGGAACGGGAAAAATGCGTCTGACCCCATCACCGAACCGCTGATTCGTCCGCCTGCTTTTTTGATGGCGATTTCCACCGAATCCACGCGGCTCATCTGACCGGCACCGGCTCCGAGCAGCATGCCATCCTTGCAAAGCGTGATTGCGTTTGACTTGACATGCCGGACAATTTCCCATGCAAACCGCAAATCTTCCATTTGTGCCGCTTCCGGTTTTTTCTCCGTGACGATCTGCCATTGGTCTTCCGGGTCTTGTTCGATGTCGGCTTCCTGAAGGAGCATTCCTCCTTCGACCATCCGCATCCCCCAACGCGACGGCTTACTATCGAGTTTCCCTGCCTGGAGAAGCCGGACATTGGCGTGCCACTTCGGCTTTGTTTTGAGGATTTCCAAAGCTTTCGGGCAAAATTCCGGTGCGACAACCGCTTCGACAAAAAGACCTGGTGTTGCGAGATATTCCGCCGACGCTTCATCCACCGTCCGGTTGAAGCCGAGAATGGAACCAAACGCACTGAGCGGATCGCCCTCCATCGCTTTTTTCAAGGCGTCACTGATTTCTTCGGAAACGGCCGCGCCGCACGGATTATTGTGTTTAAGTACCGCCACCGCCGGCTTTTCGATTCCTCTGACTATATTCAGTGCCGAATCCAAATCAAGGAGATTGTTGTAGGAAAGCTCTTTGCCGTTGAGCTGTCTCGCTTTCACGACATTGGCACAAACCGGCTTTTTTTCGACATAAAGAGCCGCCTGTTGATGAGGATTTTCGCCGTAACGCAAAACCGCTTCACGGTGATAGGACACGGTGAGATTTTCCGGGAACACGCCGTCTTCCATGCGTTCGGTGAAAAATTTTGAGATCGCGGTATCGTAAGCACCGGTATGTGTGAAGGCGTCTTTTGCCAAAGAGCGCCGCAACTGAAGTGATGTCATTCCGTTTGTCTGAATCTGTTCCAGCACAACGGAATACTGATCAGGATTTGTCACGATCGTCACAAACTTATGATTTTTCGCCGCCGCACGCACCATCGTCGGACCGCCGATGTCGATCTGGGAAATCGCCTCTTCCTCGGTGACATTTTCCTTTGCAACCGTCGCTTCAAACGGATAAAGATTCACGATGACCAGTTCAAACGACTGAATCCCGTGTTCCACCATTGCTTTCATGTCGTTGTTGTTGTCGTGACGGCAAAGGATACCGCCGTGAACTTTTGGGTGAAGCGTCTTCAGCCGGCCATCCATCATTTCAGGAAAACCGGTGTAATCCGAGATGTCGCGAACAGGGATTTTCTCGTTTTCCAGATGCTTCCGTGTTCCGCCGGTACTGAAAATCTCGACGCCTGCGTCCGCAAGTCCACGGGCGAAGTCGGTGAGGCCGATTTTGTCACTGACACTGATCAAGGCACGACGAATACGGGGAGATTCCGACAATTCCATTTTTACCTTTCCATACCGTTGGCGGCATACTCTATTACTGTACTGTTTTTACCGTTAGCGACCATAAGCTGAAGTCCTCATTTTACGAAAATCCGGCATTATGACAAGATGGAGGGATTGCACGTCCGATGAGCGACCGCAGTGGCACAGCCTATCTCTTTTATCTGTCTATACTATTGTCACGGAGTCGTTGGGCGGCGGTTTCCGGGGAAATCGGATTGATGTGGAGACCGGTTCCCCATTCAAACCCCGCCGCTTTCGCCAAACTCGGCAAAAGTGTGATATAAAAATGGCAACATGCGGATAGATCTTCACTGTTTTGCGTATTTTTATCAGTACAATATTCCTGTACCGCAAACGGCCCTGATTTGAGAATCATGTTATAGGCGAGCGGACCGTTATTCCAAAAGACAGCCTTCTCCAGTGTTCGGACACATTTCCGAACGAAAAAGGCGAGAGCGTCTGTCAGATTTTCCGACATCAGTTCAAAGTGAGAACAGTGCCGTTTCGGAAAAATACTGATTTCCATCGGGAAACGGCTCACAAAAGGACACAACATCAGAAAGTGTTCCGTTTCGCTCACCACCCGTTTCGCTTCGGCGAGTTCATCGTCGATGAGGCCGCACCAATAACATCTTTTATGACTTTCATAATACCTCACCTCGCGGCGGAGTTCCTGCCGAATCGGCGGCGGAACAAACGGCATCGCCATAAGTTGGCTATGTGTATGGAATAACGACGCACCGGCAGACGCACCGACATTTTTGAAAATCAGTGCGTGCTTCCAGATTCCCGCCTCACGATGTGCCAAAAGACGTCTCCGGTAAATACGGAACATGTTGAGAATTTCATGATCGTCAAACTCCGCAATACTGAGAAGATGCCGCGGTGTCTCAATGAGAACCTCATGACTGCCATAGCCGGGAAACGATTGATTGTGCGAAAAGAGTAATTTTTCCGAATGAACGAGCAGATCGTTTTCCCATTCTCCCCATTTTTTCTGTGTTGTGATTGCGGGAAATCGATTCGGCACCACACGAGTCATCCAAGCGGAATCATTTTTTGTACCGTCTTCAGAACGGATTGCGTCAATTTCATCAGGAGTGTCGGCCTCATTTCCGGGGCAAAAAGGACAACGTGTCTTGTGTCCCTTTCCTTCCGTCCCATACGGCACGTCAAACTGGTTCGGACGGTTGGCTCTCTCTTCAGCAATCACCACCCAACGGCCGCTCAACGGATCCTGACGATATTCCGACATGACAACCTCTCATTTTTTGACAAACAAGGATCGGAAAACCGGTTCACCATTCAAACATGTTCGCCGCTCAAAGTGTGTTCGATAATCAAAATCATGTTCCGGCTCACTGACAGGCACATCAAACGGCCCTTCCAATTCAGAAACCGCGGTGATAACCTCCAGACCTTTTCTGAAATACGGCTCGACATCTGTCCAGAAATGAAATTTGCCGCCGGAAATCAATTTTTGGTGAATCAGCTTCACTACTGACGGACACACTATCCGCCGTTTGCTGTGTTTATTTTTCCACCACGGATCAGGAAAATAGATATGGACCGCCGCAAGAAATGCGTCCGGAATACTGTTTTGTAACACTAACACGGCATCACCGCAAACAACGGCGGCATTTGGTGTTATGTCATGCGCAAGATACAGGGCAATCAGACGGGCATACTTTTTGGAGATTTCAATACCAAGGAAATTGCGTTCAGGAAAGGATTTTGCCGCATTTTTCAAAAAAAGCCCCTTTCCAGAGCCGATTTCCAATTCGATCGGCTTTTTTTCAGGAAAAATGTTCGCAACATTCCACGCCTCAACAGTCGGATCAGGAAGATCAGGCGGTAAAAAATGCCAAAGGGAAAGGTCAACCGTCTCTTCCTTTTGAATATGCGAACGTTTTCTCATCTGCTGCAATACTAAAATTTTCCGTATTAAAGAATTCTACTACGGAATGTCAAGCGGAACTCCCTTGACAATTCCCTCGCAGACGATATCTCCGTCAACAATTCCCATAAATTGTGCCGTCAAAAGAATTTTACGGCATTTAATCATTTTAACCTGCATGACAAGCCGTTTTTCCGGAAGCACTATTCCGCGAAAACGGACATTATCGAGTCCGGCAAAACCCATGGTGATATTATTTCCCATGAGATTGTATTTTGAGGAAAAATAACTGGAGACCTGCGCCGCCACTTCACACATGATAACTCCAGGCATGAGCGGATATTGCGGCATATGCCCGCGAACCCAAAACTCATTCGGGGTGAGTTCCTTGTAACCGATGCAGGCGTAATCCTCAATATTTTCGTATACAATCGCCGTCAACTGCTCTATTTCAAACCGCTGCTTATTGTAACGCCGTATCTCGTCAATATCCGCGACCGGTTTGTCAAGATCATAACACGAAGGATCGACGATATAAGCCTTTTTTACCACGTCGGTCTCCCATTTTGATGAAGTTCATTTCTACGGAGTTTCATCGGATTAAACAACACAAGTTCAATTAAGTACGAACTTTATGCCGCTTGGCTTTCCGTGATTTTGAACAGGCGGGACGTTTTCCATGGTTGGCTTTTTTGATTTTGTGCTGTGGTTTTGACATACTTTTTTCTTTTCTTATTTTGAATTGACCGCGATTCCTCTACCGGAAACATATTTTTATTTTAACTCAAATACGAGAAAGTCATACCCCCCGTCACGAATTTCTTCCCGCGATGAAAAATATCGGTGCAACGTTTTGAGTATGGAAAGAGTTGTTTTTCCTTCCGTGGCATGGATTTTTGACATGACAACTCGCACGAATGATATTTCAGACAGAAGAGTTGATTCCCCGACCGAATCAGGTTGAATCATAACTGGTTGACGTAACCTTTTCATTTGTTACACTTTAGGGAATTTGACGGAGATTCCGTCCGCAGTAACTTTCAGATTGATTTTAAAAGGGACAACTGTTTTATGTTTGATATTATCCGTGAACTTGAGAACCGGGGACTGGTCCATCAAATGACCGACGGGAATCTCGGAGCAAAACTGATGGAAAAGCCGCGCGTCGTTTATGCCGGATTTGACCCGACAGCGGAAAGTCTGCATGTCGGACACTTGGTTCAGCTCATGGGACTGCGGCGTTTTCAGCGGGCAGGCCACCGTCCGATCGCCATGATCGGAGGAGCGACCGGAATGATCGGCGACCCAAGCGGCAAAAATGAAGAGCGGAATCTGCTGAGTCTTGAGGTAATAGAGAAAAATGTCGAGGGAATCAAAAAACAAATGGAACGCTTCCTCAGCTTTGACGGTCAGGAGGGAGCATTGCTTCTGAATAACTATGATTGGCTTAGCCGGTTTGGTTATCTGGAATTTCTGCGGGATGTGGGAAAGCTTTTCACCGTCAACACCATGATGGCGAAGGAGTCGGTGAAACTCCGCCTCGCTCAGGCGGACACCGGTTTGAGTTATACGGAATTCAGTTATCAGATTCTCCAGTCTTATGATTTTTACCATCTTAACAAGGAACATCAGTGCGAAATTCAAATCGGAGGCAGCGACCAGTGGGGAAACATCACTTCCGGCGTCGATTTGGTGCGGCGGCTCAGCGGAAATCAGGTTTACGGTCTGACAAGTCCGCTGCTGACGAAAAGTGACGGAAAAAAAATGGGAAAAACGGAGTCCGGGGCATTGTGGCTCGACGCGGACCGGACAAGTCCTTACCATTTTTATCAGTACTGGATTAATCTGGATGACGCGGATGTTCAGAAGACACTGGGGTATTTCACCGATTTGACGAGTGAGGAAATCACCGCCGTCATGGAGGAACACGTCAAACAGCCGGAAAAACGAACCGCTCAGCGGACGCTCGCCGACGAATTCACCCGGCTTGTTCATGGCGGAGAGGGACTTGATGCGGCCCGCCGCGCTACGGAAATCTTTTTCGGCGGAGAAATCCGCGGTCTCAATGACAAACAGCTTGTCTCCATTTTTGCGGATGTCCCGAATTGTGAGTTTCCCGCCGTCCGACTCGCCGAAGGCTTGCCGCTCCCGGAAGTGTTCATGGAATCCGGTCTGGCCAAGTCAAAAGGGGAAGCTCGCCGCACCATCACCCAGGGGGGAGCCTACATCAATAACCGAAAAGTCACGGAGACGGATTACCGGCTGACGGCCTCCGATCTTGCGAGTGAAACCGTCATCCTTCTCCGCAGCGGCAAAAAGAATTACGCTCTTCTCCGGTTTGTGTGACACGACGTCAATCACCGTAACCCAAAAGAAAGCCCAACCGTTACAAAAACGGCCGGGCTGAAACGGCTCAAACAATCCAACAAAATACGTTACAGGCTGGACGAATCAAGAATAGAGGTTTTGTAATCATCATACATAGCAGATTTTGCATCCTGCGGACACATAATCTTTTTAATAACCTCATCACTGACCGAATCGGAAACCGAACGGGTGCTTCCATCGGCAAACGCCATCACAACAATACCGCTATGCTGAGCGGACGGACGCGCAAAACGATAATTAACGCTGTTTATAGATGTTGCAGATTCGTCTTTTGCAATGTTGATTCCAAATGGAACATCATCCTTCGTCGAAGGGTTAGTTTTATTCATCTCAAAAGGTTGATCTGCACCATCAGTACCAGTTCTCGGCCAACAAAAGCCAACCCAATTTTCATTAATCGTGGAAACTGCGCCTGAATTTCCAATGACATTACCTGTATTAACCCAACCCAATGTTTGCAAATTCTCCGAAAACAAAACCGTGTGGGATTTTCCGTCTTTGTTAAATGTGTCACTCGTGACTTTTTTAGTACCATTTACTTTATCCACGAAAACACCATTCGCAGAACCATTAGGATCAGCTCCCGGATTACCCGGGTAAGTGCCGCCGAACAAGTCCGGCACACCGCAGTTTGCGACATAAGATGTCACTCCTTTTTCCCTTTCCAAAGCGGAACTGGGACAAATCAGGAACGGAAGCGGTTTGACATCGTCTGCAACAACAGTCCCTTCACGAAATCTCTCGTAAAGAGCCACTTGCTCGAGATTATTGAGAATCGGCACCACCCAAGAGACATAAACATCACTCCCATTACTGGTACCAATCTTCTGATTCCAGCCGGGATATTCATCACGGGTAGTCGTGATTGTGGCAATTGCTATAGCCAACTGCCTTTGCGAGTTCGTACACGTCGTCACACGTGCGGCTTCACGTGCCTGTTGAACCGCGGGGAGCAATAGCGAAGCGAGCATTCCAATGATCGTGATGACCACCAGAAGCTCAATCAGTGTAAAACCGAGAAACTTTATCTTTCTCATCGTAAATCTCCTTGATAATTGAGATGAAACCATTTGCCCAATCGGCCGGCCCGCCTTTTCGGACATCGGAGCGGCGTACTGCCCGTCCGCCAAAACTCGGCATTCCCGTTGGTGCCGCGGCGGACGATTTCCAGACGTCAACGTCTCCAATTCTTATTTTCCTTAATATTCCCAAATTTGTCCAGTCTTTTTTCGGAAAAATCGCTCATTTTGAGGAAAAAATCCAAAATATCTTCAAAAAATATCAAACAACAATCATTTCAAACGTCTTGATGCCATTCGATGGAATCATCGGGAAAATTTTTCAAACCAGATCGACATTGGTCGGCACCGTCACAATGGAACTCGAAGTGATCCCTGATGTCGAGTTTCCGGCGGTGGCGTCGAGAAAACCGCAGAGCTTGCGCGAACGAATCGGATGCTGAAGCTTACGGACGGCTTTGGCCTCAATCTGCCGGACACGTTCCCGCGTCACGGAGAAGATCTTGCCGACCTCTTCCAATGTGTAAATGTAACCGTCCGCCAGCCCGTAACGGAGCTTGATGATTTCCCGTTCCCGAAAACTGAGTGCCTGAAGCACATCATGCAACCGAATCTTGAGGGAGTCAAGATTGAGTTCGTAAAGCGGGTCTTCCTCCCGGTAGTCTTCGAGAAAATCACCAAAGTAACTCTCTTCATGGTCGCTGATCGGCTGGTCAAGTGACAACGGCTGACGGCTCATGCGGATGGTGTTGACAATTTCCTCCGGCGAAAGACCGGTGTGATTCACGGTGTCTTCAATGTTGGGAGTCCCTCTTTTTTTCTGGAGCAGCTCTTTGGAAACCGTCCGGATGCGTCCCATTGTTTCGAGTAAATGAATCGGCACGCGGATCGTGTGACTTTGGTCGGCAATGGCGCGCGTGATGGCCTGACGAATCCACCAGGTGGCGTAAGTCGAAAACTTGTAGCCGCGGTCATGCTCGAATTTGTCAACCGCCCGCATCAGACCGGCGTTTCCTTCCTGAATCAGATCGAGGAAACTCAGACCGCGATTCCTGTAACGTTTGGCAATCGAAACGACGAGCCGTAAATTTCCGGCGGAAAACACCCGCTTGGCCGACTCATAGTCCTTGCGGAGCTGCTGCGTTTTTTCGATCCGCTTCCGGAGAGTCGTCGGCGTTTCACCGGTCAGTCTCATCAGATGGTGCAGTTCGTGACGTAACACCGCCGGATTCCGCTCGGGATACATGTTCGTTGAGACGGTGTCCGCTGAGATTGTGCCGCCCGCTGATTCTGCACCCGTTGACGTGACAAACGTCTCCAGATCGGCGATCCGCTGGAGAAGGTACGAAAAACGCTGACCGATTTTAGTGAGTTTTTCAAAATACGGCTGAACCCGCTGTGTCCGAAGTTCCAGTTCCGAAATCAGACGCACGGCACGGTAACGGCGTCTTTTCAATTCTTTCCAAAGTTTTTTCCGCTGTTCGTTCGGCGTTTTTTTATTGAGAATTCGGGCAAAATCCTTTCGGTTCCGGCGGAGTATCTTTCTGAGCGTCTCAAGATGCAGCGGAAGAATGGACGTGATCCGGTGCTTCGCTTTGGCGTTGGTGACAGAGACATCCACGGTACGGTCGAGGCGGAGCTTCCCCTGACGGACTTTTTCCAGAATTTTGATGGAAACCTGAATGATGAAGTCGATCGACAACACCTGACGCCGGTAAAGATGCCGGGCTTTTTCAATGGCACACGCGGCTTTAAGCTCCTCTTTCTGACTCAAAAGGGGAATCTCTCCCATCTGGACAAGGTAGATTCGGATCGGGTCTTCGATTTGATCATCCGCACCGGAATCTTTGTAATCACCGGACTCCGAGTCTTCCTCCTCCTGATCTTCATCGGTTTCCTCGTCAGGATCATCAAAGTCATCAGAGTCGAAATCGTCGTCCAATTCCTCGGAAAACATTTCTTCAACGTCATCATAGGGACGGTCAAACTCGTCGTCCGGGTCGGAATCATCGAACATTTTTTTGGAAATCAATGATGATTTTTCAAACTCGTCGTAATGGATTTTCATAAAGACACAACTCCGGCAAACAACATGGTGAAAAGATCATAAGGTGCGGTCACAGATTTTGAACAACGGGTGATACCAAGCACACTCAATGCCAAAAACATTTAAATTTGTATTTGCATCTTGAAAAGGTCAATTTTCCTGAAAAACGGGCTTTGCGAAGACCGGCAGTCAAAAACAAGTTGCTTTACGGCAACATGGTTATTGTTTTTTGGAACAATTACAGGAGATCCAAAACCGCTCTGATTTATCTCGTTGAAAAATTCGACATATTTTTACAGGATTGTCAAAACAATCAAACTCTGTGCATTTTATCTATTTCTTTTTAATGTTCAAGCAGCCGATGAAAATCATTAAAAAAATTTTTGAAACAGTATAAATATGATGCTGTTAGTGATAAATGCGTTACCTTTCTTTAGTTAATGATACGCTTGATGTCAAAAAAAGTTTCCCTTAGAAAGAGTTTTTTTGCTTTTTGGAGTTTTTTGACTTGATTTTGGAATGGAGGAGATTAGTCAGCAGACTTTGGATTGCTGTTTGAAAGACAGGATGAATCATTTCCGATGCAATTTCCGCCGCAGGTTTCAGTACGAAGAGCCGTTCATGAAGATACGGATGCGGCAGTGAAAGTGTATCATTTTGCATCACTTTCTGACCATACAACAGAAGGTCAAGGTCAATCGTCCGCGGTCCGTGAGGAACCGTTCTGACCCTTCCGAGCCGGACTTCAATCTCAAGCATGATTCCGAGAAGCTCCATTGGTTCAATATTTGTTTCGATTAACCCGGCCGCGTTGAGATATTCCGGTTGTCCCGGCGGTCCGCCGACCGGCTCCGTCCGATAAAAGGAACTCAGCCGAATGAGCCGGATTCCCTCATGTGTTCCCAACAGCGACCAGGCCGCCGTCAGATTTTTTTCACGGTCACCGAGATTGGCTCCCAAACCAAGTAAAACGCGGAACATATAAAATATAATGAGTTATGATGGTAATATTTTATCACCGGGATTGGCAAAACGGATCGTCTCTCCGAAAATATCATGATTTCTCATTTTACCATTTTTCTAGAAAATTTCACGCCCTGTTCTTTTTTGAGGGATTATGGTACAATAGAGAGTTATCTGTGTGCGTTTTGATTTTATGGATTCGGGACACCGTTCCGATTCTTCAAACCGAAAAAAGGAAACCGCCTGATATGAAAAAATCCACCATTGCGTTACTCCTTATTGCCGCGCTGCTTGGAATCAGCACTTATCTCATTGCCCAACAAACAGCGGCGTCGAAAGCCAAACTGTCTGATATAGCGGAGGAAAGTGTTTTTACGATTCCGGACGGCACTATGGACGAGTTGAAAACTCACTTTGCCAAAATCAACAGTCACCGCCCGAACATCACGTCGGAGGTTGAGCTTGCCGCTTTCAGGGCGAGATGGTCGGCGGCAATGATTGAGCTGGCCGAAAAAATGCTGGCACAAAACCCGAAAGACGACGACCTTGTTCTGGCACGCCGTATTAAATTCACCGGACTCATGGGAAACGGCATGCTTGATGCCGAAAAAGGACTCCCGGCTCTTGAAACTTATGCGGCGGAATTGGAAAAAGAAGCGGGAAATGACCCTTCCGCGAAAGATTTGGCGGCGGAAACCCGGCTCGGTCTCTTGCAAGTGAAAGTCCATCAAATCCAGGGACAACCGGACGCCGCCGAGAAAATTCTTGCACTGTCTCTTGAAGCCAAACCTTACATTGAGCAAAATTTGACCGCAAGAGCCGCCTTTTTTGTTAATGAGGTCCTGTTTGATGCCGCTCAGAATGTTGATAAGCCGCCATTCCCCGTTTTGCAGAAGCTGATTGACGAGTTCAAGCCGGTTTTGAGCAAATCGGATGATCCGCGATTCAAACAGGCCCTCGAAAGAATGGAAGGGGACTTTCGGCAATTGACCCTTGTGGGGAAAGAGATGGAACTTGAAGCCGTGCTGCTCAACGGCGAAAAAATCAACATCCAAGACCTCAAAGGGAAAGTGGTTCTGGTCGATTTTTGGGCGACATGGTGCGGCCCTTGCCTCGGTGAAATCCCCAACATGAAGAAGCAATATGAAAAATATCACGATCAGGGATTTGAGATTATCGCCTACAGTGTTGACCGTGATTTGAACGCACTCAAAAAGTTTGAAGAAAGCGACCCGCATCCCTGGCCGGTGGTTTCGCTGGTGATGTCGCAGGAGAAAAACCTGACGAATTATGCCGACTTCTACGGTGTGCGGGGGATTCCGACCATGATTCTCGTCGGCAAAGACGGCAAGGTGATCAGCACGGAAGCCCGCGGGACAACACTGAACAGGGAACTGGAAAAACTTTTCCCCAAAAAGAAATAACCCTTGTGATTTTTCCGATGCCGTCCAATGAACCGATGTTGATTTTCATTTCAGGTTTGGGTGCCGACGAGCGTTCGTTTGCCGGTCAAATGGCAGTGTTTGAAAATGCCGTTCCGCTGAATTGGATTCCGATGCGCTCACGGGAATCGCTCGAAGAGTATGCCGTCCGGCTTGCGGATTCACTGGACCCCAAACCGGAATCCTGCTGTGTTGTCGGGTTTTCGATGGGCGGAATGCTGGCTCCGTATGCGGCCAAACGTTTGAACGCGAAAGCCTGTATTTTACTGGCGTCGGCGCGTTCGCCGTTGGAATTTCCGAACCGATACCGGCTTGGCGGCTGGCTTGCTCAACATGCCAACGGACTTGTGCGGCTGTTTTTCGGAATCGGCAAAACCGCGATTCGGCTGGTCCGTCCGTTTCTGAAAAGATTTTGTACCGATTCGCGTTATTCCGCGATTCTTCAGCTTTGTGATTGTCCGGCTTGGCGGTTTGCTCAGGCGTTACGGATGCTTACGGCTTGGGGCTACAGCCGTCCGGCTCCGTTTCCGGTCTATGATTTTCCGATCTACCACTTGCATGGAGACAAAGACCCTGTTTTGCCGCTTGTGCCGGAAAGTGCGGATGAAGTGATTCCTCACTGCGGACATCTTGTGCCGATGTCGCATCCGGAGGACACCAACCGTTTCATCAGGGAAAAACTCAACCTTAACCTTATCACCACCGGATAATCAAAAGGCATGTGGATTTTATACGCACTGTTATCGGCTCTGTTTACGGCCTTGACGTCGATTCTGGCAAAGATCGGCCTTGAAAACATCCATTCCAATCTGGCGACCGCCATCCGTACAACGGTTATTTTGGTTCTTTCCTGGGGGATTGTCTTTCTGACGGGTAAACAATATGATATGGCGAATGCCGGATATAAAAATTGGCTCTTTTTGATTCTTTCCGGTATCGCGACAGGGGTGTCCTGGCTGTGTTATTACAAAGCACTGCAAATCGGGGAAGCGTCAAAAGTGATTCCTCTTGATAAATTCAGCGTGGTGATCGGCATGTTACTCGCTTTTCTTGTGCTGAAAGAAACAATGAGTCTCAAATCCCTCCTCGGCGGAGCGTTCATCACCATTGGAATGTTTGTCTTAATCCTTTAACTTCATTGAGCAGGTCATTCATGTCACTTTTGGAATACTGTCAGACGGTTGCGAAAAATGCCCGTGCCGCTTCTTCTCAGATGTCCGTTGTTTCAGGCGGTCGGAAAAACGACTGGCTGCGGTGTTCGGCTCAGCTTTTGCGAAGCCGGACGGACCGAATCCTCGAAGGCAACCGTCAAGACCTCGCGAAAGCTCCGGAATTCGGACTCACCGATGCCGCCGTTGACCGTCTCCGCCTGACACCGTCCCGAATCGAAAGCATGGCTCACGCGATGGAGGAAATCGCCCTGTTTCCCGACCCTGTCGGTCAGGTGATGGAGTCGAGGATTCGTCCGAACGGTCTTGATGTTCAAAAAATCCGCGTGCCGCTCGGGGTGGTCTTTTTCATTTTCGAGTCGCGGCCGAATGTCACGTCCGACGCGGCGGCGATTTGCGTCAAGAGCAGTAATGCGGTGATTTTACGCGGCGGTAAGGAAGCGATTCATTCCAACGGTGTGATTGCCGGACTTCTCACCGAAGCGGCGAAAATGTCAGGGCTTCCTGAAAACGTCATTCAACTGGTCACGACCGCCGACCGCGCCGCCGTCGGACATTTCCTCGCCATGCCGGAATCCATTGACGTGGCCATTCCGCGCGGCGGGGAAAGTCTGATCCGCCGTGTTTCCGACGAGGCGAAAATGCCGGTCATCAAGCATTTCACCGGCAATTGTCACGTTTACATCGACAAAGACGCCGACCCCGACATGGCGGAACGTGTGCTGGTCAACGCAAAATGTCAGCGGATGGGCGTTTGTAACGCGGCGGAATCGCTCGTGGTTCACCGTGAGGTCAGTGCGTCGCTTCTTCCGAGACTCTGCAAGGCACTGACCGTCCGCGGCATTGAAATTCGCGGTGATATCAGGACCTGTTCGCTTGTACCGGAAGCCGTCCGTGCGTCGGAAGAGGATTACTTTCAGGAGTTCATCGGGCCGGTCATTTCGGTCTGCGTGGCGGATTCCCTCAACGACGCCATTGAGCACATTAACAGATACAGCTCGAAACACACCGAAGCGATTCTCACAACAAACATTGCCGCCGCGCGGGAATTTGCCGCGAGAATCGATTCTTCCGCGGTGATGGTGAACGCCAGCACCCGGTTCAACGACGGCGGGGAATTCGGACTCGGCGCGGAAATCGGAATCAGCACGGACAAGTTTCACGCCCGCGGCCCGTGCGGGGTCAACGAGCTGACGAGTTACAAATACGTTGTTTACGGCTCCGGTCAAATTCGGGAATGAGTTGCCCCGGGCAGCGTGCGGACGCTGTACCCCGGATGGGACTGCCGTTCCGAGAGCCACGAACCCGTTCGCGTTGCTCACTGGTATCCTTCAGCATTTTTGTTTTGTGTTCCAATTGATTTGTTGGAAAAATTTTCTAACTACTTTCCTTTTGTTCCGGCAGCGTGGCACGGTCGCGAGCCGCGACGCCAACGTAGCACGTTGGATCGCAGCCCTACAATTCTCTTTTGTTCCGGTACAATTGCCTTTTGCATGAGCATGGCGATTTCGAAACAACGCGTTTTCGCCGCTTTCCTTGCCGGAGTTTGCCGCGAAATCTCCGAAGGCGGTCGAGTGTTTGTTGAAGGATCGCGGGACGCTTTTGACGTTTGATGATTTTCCGGCGGAACATTGGGCGAGCCTGAAAACGACGA
>JAISQK010000269.1 GCA_031274255.1 Planctomycetaceae bacterium
GAGTTATTCTCCGAATTTGAATTGGATGGAACGGTTATGGAAATTGGTCAAGAAGAAGTGTCTGGACAATATTTACTACGAAACCTTCGATGAGTTCACTTCGGACATCAATCATTGCCAGAGCCGTGTCGAAACCGATTATCAATCCGAACTCGACACTCTCATGAAACTCAATTTCCAATACATTAAAAAGGGTCAGTTAATGCCGTTGTGAGGTATAGCTCGCATGGGAGAATGGGGGAAAAGGATATTCCTCACAGAGACCTCCCGGCGTAATGCTCCTGCATGACGGATGGATTCGATTCCACAATAGGTTCGAGGGTTGGCTCGCCGCTAAACTTGTGTATAAACGTTAGCCGAAAACACAAGGGAATCGTCAGCAAAACGGGATGCTGACACATAGGAAACGTAGGAAAATAACTTTGACACTTCATCAAGCATAACCTCTCCAATTTTGGTGATTATTGCGATCGACTGTCAACTTTAATTATCTACACTTCCATAGTGGAGTGCCGGCAAAAGCCGTTTTCTATTCGGATTTTTTAAGGAGGTTGAACACAGCACGGTCAAGATCACTCACCACAGAGGAAAATGCCGCTACCTTGCCAGAAGAGTCAATCAGGATGTAAAACGGCGGATGCTGGACGCCGAGCATATTAGCCGGTCGGCTGTTCACGCCGCCGGATTCGTGGATTTGCGGCCAGTTCACCGCATGGTCCGTCAGATACTTGTTCATGACATCCGCGGAATCATCAAGGTTCACCCCTACAATTTTCAGACCGTCACGGGCATTCCGCTCCTGAAGGAATTTGAGCGAGGAAATCTCGTCACCATAAGGGTCCGCCCAACTTGCCCAAAAGTACAAGAGGACGATATTTCCTTTATACTGGGCGATATCAATGGTCGTACCGCTGACCGATTTGCCGCTGAACGCCAACTCATTGCCGACGGCTTCCAGACGTTTCACCGCTCCGCTCGCTTTTGCGGCATAAGGACTTCCTGAGAAATGGGAGGTCACTTTGGTGTAAATCTCTTTTGCTTCCGTCGGTTTGGCGATTTCCTCGTAGTAAAGCCCCAACTGTAACATCGCTTCTGCGGTGCTGGCGGTGTTCGGATAGTCTGTGAGAAGCTGTTCGAGATTTTTGATCCAAGTGTCTTGAATGCTTTCCGGTGATTCCGTCCCCTCCATCTGAGCGGTGTAATAGGCCGCGACAATCCGCTTGTAACGGAAGTAAGCCGCCAGTTGAACGTGACTCCCCTTGAGTTTTTCCTCAATCGTCTTCATGTTGGTCAGACCGTTCGGATAGTCCTTTTGATAGACCGCCGTACTCATGGTGTCAGCCAGATTGATAAGCCACTGATCCCGCTCTTTGGGATCTTTGCATTTGTTGGCGGCGTCAATCATTTTGTTCACGACCTGATCGTAAACGGCACCGCGTTTGTCTTTTTCCGTCGTGGAAATCTGCTGGTTCAGTGTCTCAATTTCCTGACTGATCGTGTTAAGTTCCGTCAGGGATTCTCCGCCGGTTTCCGCCGGGAAAAACGGGGAACTGTAAACATATTCCTGAGAATCCGGATGCGGCGCGTCCACCACTTTCCAAACATCGCCCACCTTGACCATCGAACCGATCAGGACCTGCTTATCGGAATTGCTGTCCTGAACGAGGACAATCGTATTCTGATAGACCTGCAAATCCTGAGCGTTTCCGTCACGGCCGGCAGGAATCGCACTCGGCCGGTTGCCGCCGAACTGAATCCATTGCGTTTCCGGCGAAAGCTGTAAAAGTGTCACGGCCGCTTGAAATTCTTCGCGGAGTGAAGCGATTTTCTGACTGAGTGCGCGATTCAATTCCTCGCCGCACTGAAGTTTTCGCAGGTCTTCCTGTGACAGTGCCACACGAAGGAACCGTTCCGGATCGCCGTCCGCAATGGACGCAATGACTTCCTGGGAAACTTCTTCAGGGGAAATGGTTTTCCAGTAGTCGATCACACCGTCTTCGTTTACGTCAATTCCCCAACGCGATCCGGCCGTGTGAAACCAACGGTATTGATCGGCTTTTTTGTTGCCGTTGGAATCAATGTCGCGGTATGTTTCGAGACCGTCTTTGTAGTAACTCCATTGATCAATTCCTTTGGTGTCGTCCGTGTCGATGAACATCCGCACCGTATTTCCCTGCGAATTTTTCACAACATATCCGATGACTTTACCGTCTTTGTACGGCATAATGGTTGACTGTTTCATCTCCTCAGGAGTCAAAAAGTCAATGTCGACCGCCTTTTGGACGGGCTGAAGTCCCATGGCCATTTCAATGGTCACATTTGGCTTCGATGTGTCCGTCTTGGGTGTCTCTTTCGGCGTTTCCTGAGCATATAATACCGAGGCAAGGTGTGTTCCCCCCAAAACAAGACATAAAATCGTTTTTCGGAGAAATTCGCTATTGTACATTCTCATTCTTAAATTCCCTTTTTCACTAGAATAACTTGCAGACTTTCCGTATCCCTAAAACAGAACCTTTTATCAATAGTCTATTTTACCTATAGTATCGCTGTTGATAAGGACTGGCAATTTGTTGAGGCGGAGCCGCTTGATAAATGTTTTGTCCGGCACCTCCGACAAGTTTGTCTTGCAGGAGAATCTGTTGAGAAGGGGACAGGCCGGTCGCAGGAACAGAACTCACGGGCCTTGCGTCGGAGTAGTGTTTCACGATTCCCTGACCGCACGATTGACACCCCGCTCCCGCACCGGACGGCATCATCTGCGGTGTAGGATAAGGCTGCGTGTATTGCGTGTATGGAGCGGAATATTCCGGTGTCATGGAGCCGGTGGAACAGGAGTTACAGTTTCCGGTCGGACATCCTGCCTGATACCCCCGCAGATTTCCATAACCGTCACACGGTTCACAAACGGGCGGATCATTGATGTAATCTCCGATATAAAGTTCGCCGCAACCTCCGCGGCTTTCTCCGTAACTTCCGCAACCGGTATAACAAAACAAACCCAATGGAGCATACAGGAGTCTTTTGAGGCTTTCCAGACAGTTACTCCCGCAACTTTCGTAATACATACCGGCATAGGGATCATTATATCCACTGAATTGGCGTCCGGCACAAGAATCACACGACCCGCATGACCCGCAACTGTCATACACAGGTACGCCGCAGTGTCCGTAACCATGATTGAAACACGCACATCCCATGGAAAGGGATGAAATAAGTATCAGGATTCCAAAAAGAAGCAGCCGCTTCATGTCTCACACCTTATATTCTGATGGTTGTCCCCATTTCCCGGAAGAGTGGGGGCGATTTTTCAACCGTCCGCTGGATAACTGGGGTGAATGGGAAAAGTTTTGTAATACACCTCCCGGGAATCATTCCATTTATCGACGGCTAAAGTACGGATAATCAGTAAAAACGGAATAATCCGTAAAATTTCACTATATTATCGCAAATTCCGCATCAAATCCGCAGCGGCGGATTACAGTCTTACTCTTGGATTCTTTACACGTTTATCTCATCATAGTGATTTTGCCTTTTTTCTTTTTGAGAAAAAAACGGGAATGTTTGTTCCGGTTACCGGTCTGGTCGAAAACATATTTCTGTCTATAATGAGACGATAATAAACTGGGTGAACTGTAACCAAACATTCATTGATTATCATGGGAGATCAAAGGGATAATGCCGGAATTAACGCAACTGAAATCATGGAAGTCGCTGCAAAATCAGTACGAAGAGACCAAAAACATCCACATGCGACAGCAATTCGCGGATGATCCGCAGCGTTTTGAGCGTTTTTCCGTCTTCTGGAAGGATTTTCTCTTCGATTATTCTAAAAACCGTATTGACGAAAAGACGCTCGCACTACTTCTGGAACTGGCAAGAGAACAAAATCTTTCCCAGGCAATCGATGCTATGTTTCGCGGCGAGAAAATCAATATCACGGAGAAACGGAGCGTCCTACATACCGCTCTGCGGAACCGCTCGAACCGTCCGATCTTCGTCGATGGCGAAGACATCATGCCGGAGATCAATCGGGTTTTCGCCAAGATGAAAGCGTTTTCCGAAGAGGTCCGAAGCGGCAACTGGAAAGGTTACACCGGTAAAGCGATCACTGATGTCGTGAATATTGGCATCGGCGGTTCCGATCTCGGTCCCTACATGGTCACGGAAGCGTTAAAGCATTATCAATCGAAGCTGACACCGCATTTTGTGTCGAATGTTGACGGCACGCATATTGCGGAGACACTGAAAAAGCTCCATCCTGAGACGACACTGTTCATTATTGCGTCAAAAACCTTTACGACTCAGGAAACCATGACGAACGCAGCCTCGGCGCGGGAATGGTTTTTGAAACATGCACAGAGCCAATCTGCTGTGGCCAAACACTTTGCCGCACTCTCCACCAATCAAAAAGAGGTGAAAAAATTTGGAATCGACACAGCCAACATGTTTGAATTTTGGGACTGGGTCGGCGGACGGTACTCACTGTGGTCAGCGATCGGGTTGTCGATCGCCCTGGCGGTCGGGTTTGACAATTTTGAAGAACTGCTGACCGGAGCGTTTGAAATGGACGAACATTTCCGGTCAACGCCGTTTGAGAAAAATATTCCGGTATTGATGGGACTACTTGGAATTTGGTATAATAACTTTCACCATGCGGAAAGCCACGCGATATTGCCGTATGATCAGTATCTGCACAGGTTTCCGGCGTATTTGCAGCAGGGAGACATGGAAAGCAACGGCAAAGGGGTCACCCGCGAAAACGCTGTCGTAAATTACTCCACCGGACCGATCATTTGGGGGGAACCGGGAACGAATGGTCAGCATGCGTTTTACCAGCTCATCCATCAGGGGACGAAATTAATTCCGTGCGATTTTCTGGTACCGGCGGTTTCACTCAATCCGCTCGGGAATCATCATAAAAAGCTGATCGCGAACTTCACGGCCCAGACGGAAGCCCTTATGCGCGGAAAGACATTGCAGGAAGCCGCCGACGAACTTCGCGTTGCAGGATATTCCGAAGAAGATGTTGCCCGGCTTGCACCGGCGAAAGTCTTCTCCGGCAACCGTCCGACAAACACGATCTTCTTCAAAAAGCTGACGCCGCGGACGCTCGGAAGTATCATTGCGATGTACGAACACAAAATTTTCGTACAGGGAGTGATTTGGAATATCAACTCATTCGACCAGATGGGAGTGGAACTCGGCAAACAACTTGCCAATGTCATTTTGCCTGAACTCCAAACAACAGAAGAGGTTACAACACATGACAGCTCGACGAATTCGCTGATTGCCTATTTTAAGAAAAATCGTTAAATTATCAAAAAACGTCAGAAATTTTATGCGTCAGACATTGTTTTACATTCCTGAAGAGTTTTTCGGAATTTCACTGGTCGGAAACGGAATCCTGTTTTGGGGAATTATTCTTGGAGCGATTTTCTGGACGATTCAGGCGGTTTACCGTGCCAAATTTGATTCCGACACCATCGGTTTCCTCGGAATTTTGGCCGTTGCTGCGTTTCTGGTACGATTTTTCCTTCCCCGAATTTTGGAGGAAAACGGTTTTCCGATCCGGGGTTACGGTGTCATGTTGCTTTTGGCGATCACCACCAGTTTTGCCTTGCTTTCGCGGCGGGCGAAAAAGAAGTGGAACATTCCGACGGACATTCTCCTTTCGATGGTGCTTTGGTGCGTGATTTTCGGACTGATCGGAGCGAGACTCTTTCATGTTGTGGAGTATTGGCCGCAGTATATTCGCGAGACCTGGAACGAATCCGTCATCGCTATGCTGATGTATTCCGAAGGGGGACTTGTGGTTTATGGTGCGATTTTCGGCGGTCTTGCGGGCGCTCTGATTTTTTTCACCAGGAACAAACTTCCTGTTCTTGCGACATTTGACCTGTTGGCTCCGGTACTTTTTCTCGGACTTGCGTTCGGGCGGATTGGTTGTTTCCTCAATGGGTGTTGCTTTGGCGGAGTCTGCGACCCTGGTTATGGTGTCGTTTTTCCGCCCGGTTCGCCGGCAAGTGACTATCAGGTGATGAACGGTTTGGTTCCTCTCGGCGGACTCAAGTTTCAAAACTTGACCGCACAAGAGATTCATCTTCCGTCAAAACAGACTTTTGGCTGTCTTTGTTGCAATTCTATTCCGAAAAAGGCGGAATCGGACAGGAACGAAAACACCAGTCCCGCGGTCATTGAAACCGTTCAGCCGGGAAGCAGTGCCGAACAGGCGGGAATCCGGCCCGGCATGACTGTTCTACGGGTCGTGGATGTCGCCCCGAACGGAGAACGCCGCGAATATTACGGAAAAAACGGCCACATCACGCAGAAACAATTTTTGGAAGAATGGTTGTTTCCGATGTCGCTGTACCATCCCGACCATTCTCTGACTCTCCTTGTCAGGGAACCGGATTCTCCCGTAGAAAAAACAGTGACATTCGTTCCGGGAAAACTGGAGGTTCTTCCGGTGCTTCCCACGCAATTGTACAGTTCCGCCCTCGCCCTGGGGTTATGTCTGTTGTTTCTCGGACTCGACCGGTTTTGCAAACGCGACGGAACCATGACATTTCTTTTCTTTTTGTTTTATCCCTGTGTGAGATTTGTGATAGAAATGCTGCGAGTTGATGAATCCTCTTTTATGCGAACCGGACTTTCCATCTCGCAAAACATCAGTATTTTGGCACTGATCGGCGCGGTTTGCCTCGGTTTCTACATTTTTTCACGGCCGCCTCAACATGCCTATCAGAATATGTTTCCGAAAGATTCGGAGTGAAGCGTGCCTGCCTTGAAAATTTTAACATGAGAGTACTCCACCCAACAGCGGTTTTATAAAGAGTGAACCGGTTTGCCTGTCATTGGAGATCGGGAAAATTTATCGATAACAATATATCTATTTATAATGTTTACATACTTCAATCTTTTCATTAGAATAACAGTTTGTCTGAAGACTTCCTCTTTCTCACCAAATGTGAGGAGTCCGCTTTAGATTAAGATGTAACTATTTTCCCAGGTTGCGGAAGAATTCAAGATGTCAACAAAAACGTTATCTCCTGATGTGGAACGGGTTGAGGCCTTGGCCCATACTCATGTGATGGATTGTTATCAATGCGGAAAATGTTCCGCCGGTTGTCCTGTCGCGGACCGTATGGATGTCATTCCAAGCGGACTGATGCGGATGGTGCAAATCGGCGAAGTCCGTCAAGCGGCGGGAACGATGTCCGTGTGGCAGTGTCTTTCCTGCCAGACCTGTTCGACCCGTTGTCCGAAATCCGTGCATGTTGCTGAAGTGATTGACGCGTTGAAACAGATTGCTTTCGAGAAAAAACTGATTCACCCGAAACTCCGGCGTGTCGCCATTTTTCAGAAAACATTCATTGATACGGTCAGACGTAACGGACGTCTCAACGAAATTGAACTGACCGGCTTTTTCAAGTTGTCCGGCTTTTTCAACGACTTCAGCATTCCGAAACTGATGGCCGACGGTCAACTTGCCGTACCGATGATACTGCGGAACAAACTTCACTTCAAGCCCGGTTCCCCTGTCAAAGACAAAGCCGTCGTGCGGAGAATTTTCGAGAAATGCTTCAAGGAAACGAAAAAGAAAACAACATAAAACACATGATGAGTTCCAGACTGGCATATTTTCAGGAACGCATGTTGCCGGTTGATGAAATAGAAGCGGAAAACCTCGCTGAAGAAATACGGAGTAATCTTCCGTCCCTAGGTTATCTGACTATTTCCAATGCCTTACAATGGCGATTGCAATATATCCGTGTCATTGAAAAAACCGGACGGATTGATGGAATCATCAAGGTGAAATAAAAAATGATCAGAAATAAAAAAGTCATTGAATATGGTGATTTTCAAACGCCGCTTCCGCTTGCCGCTGAAGTGGTGCATCATGTCAATACATTATTTCCAAAATACAAAACCATCATTGAACCGAATTGCGGGCTTGGGAATTTTTTGAAGGCAGTGAATCGGTTATCAGATTCCGTACAAACATTGACCGGCTGGGACATCAACCCGGATTATGTGAATGAGGTGAGATCAATATTGGCAGCGGAGACGGAGAAAAACTGTATTATTGAACAGCAGGATTTTTTTCAGATTGACTGGAATTTGCAAAAACAACGGTTGGACTTTCCCGTCCTTTTTATAGGCAACCCTCCTTGGGGCACCAATTCGGAACTCGGAAAGAATCAAGGGAAAAATTTGCCCCGTAAAACAAATGTCAAGAATTTATCCGGTTTGGATGCCATGACAAAAAAAAGCAATTTTGACATTTCTGAACGGATGATGATTCAGATTGCCCATGTCATTGAAAATACCGATTCCGCAATGGCGTTCCTTATGAAAACAAATGTTGCCAGAAAGATTTTTTTACATATTTGTAAAGAGCATCTCAAGATTGGAAACATGTCACTGCGTCATATTGATGCAAAGACACATTTTCATGTCAATGTGGACGCATGTTTGTTTTATGCAGAGGGAACACAAAAAGATTCACACAACAAAACATGTGCGGTTTACGATTCATTGGATGCCGTCGTTCCTGAACGGATCATGGGCATTGACCGTGCCAGCCTGATTTCCAATATCAGCATCTATGAAAATCTCAAAGCCATTGATACAGGTTCACCGTTCCGTTGGCGGTCCGGCATTAAACATGATTGTGCCAAAGTTATGGAATTGTTAAGAAGCAATCGCCGCTACAGAAACGGGCTGGGAGAAACCGTTGATTTGCCTGACACGTGTTTGTACCCCATGTATAAGAGTTCCGATATTGTGAAACCGGTTTTACCAAAACCATACCGATTTATGATCATCACCCAAAAGTTCATCGGGGATTCCACCAAGCGGATTCAACAGGAATCCCCGCAGACGTGGGAATATCTGGAAAAATATGCACCCCGTTTTGAGTCGAGAAAAAGCAGTATTTATAAAAATTCAAAACCGTATTCGATTTTTGGTGTCGGCGATTATACTTTTCAACCGTGGAAAGTCGGCATCTCGGGATTATATAAAAATATTTCATTTACCGTAATAGGGTCTCGTTATGACAAACCTGTTGTGCTGGATGATACCTGTTATTTTTTGGGATTTGATAACGAACAGTCCGCACGCTTTGTACACCGGTTACTTACATCCGATATTGCAAAACAGTTGATGGATTCGTTGATTTTTAAAGAGGACAAACGTCCTGTGACGGCTGCATTATTGAACCGAATCAACCTTGAGATTTTGGCGGAAATGCTCGGTATTCATTACGAATACCGAGTTCATTTTCCCGCGAATACAAATCACCAAAAAACGTTTTGCCTGGACTATTAAATAAACTTTTACTTCAAAATGGATCATGATTAACATTGGCTATTATCCCGGTTGTGCGCTGCATGGTTCGTCAAACGATTATGAACAGTCGGTGCGGAATTGTCTTGCAAAACTTGAAGTCTCGCTCAAGGAAATCGACGACTGGATTTGTTGCGGAGCGTCCGGCGCCCACATGATTAACAAAAAACTCGGCACGGCACTGCCGCTTCGGAATCTTGCGATAGCCGAACGTGACGGCGTCGCAGAACTTCTGGCGCCATGTCCGCTCTGTTCGATGGAACTCCTCAAGGCAAAGCAGAAAATCACCGCCGACGAGCTGCTGCGTCGGGAAATGTCGGAAATTGTCGAGTTACCGCTTGCCGGTTCGTGTGATGTCCTGAACCTTGTGCAAATTTTTCAGAAGGTCGGCTTCGATAATATCATCGAAAACGCAACTGTTAAACTTGAGGGCTTCAAACCGGCGTGTTACTATGGATGTTTGATGGTGCGGCCTCCGCGTGTGGTGCAGTTCGACGACCCTGAACATCCGAACAGTATGGAAACACTGCTTGCGGGGCTTGGTGCGGAGCCGGTCCATTGGAACTATCAGACAGAATGTTGCGGGGCCGGTCTGACATTGGCGGATGGCGCAACGGTGGAACGGCTGGTCGGCAAAATTCTGAAGAATGCGAAAGAGCACGGAGCCACCTGCATGGTCGCAGCGTGTCCGATGTGTATTGTCAATCTCGACATGAAGCAATCCGCGGCGGAAAAACGGCTTGGTGAATCGCTCCATCTGCCGGTTTACAGTCTGTCTGATCTTGTGGGCCTCGCACTGGGGTTGTCGAAAAAGGAACTCGCCATCAATAAACATTTCGTCGAGGCGTAAGAATAGACTCAAGCCGATTGGAATCTCCCGTAAAAACAGATGAAACAGTATGAATGATTCTGAAGTGAAGGTTAGTACCGTTACGGGGTTAATCTACCGAAAACGTACTCTTCTTCCATCGGAAACGGAGTCCGATGGAATGCCGATACCGGGATTTTTTCATTGATTTCATGCTCTGCATTTTCTTTCTGAGTAACATAATGCTCTTTCTGACGATTGTATAAAAATACGAGGTAGCCCCAAAATAATATTGTTTCTAAAAAAAAGACCGTTACGATACGGAAAATCAACTGACACAAACATTCCTCTATTGAAAGGAATTTCTGTATGACTTTTTTTTTGAAGAACATTTTCTCGCGTTTCACTTCGCTGGTGACCATGTATCACGTTTACACACAGGTCAACGTGGCACGACAGACATTTCCCGGATTCTCCAGTGAAGTACGGCTTCGCGTATGGCTGCTGGAAAACCTCGGCATTTTAAGCCGGCTGACACTTCAGACGGCCAATTCCGCCGATGGCGCCATCGTAAGTGACCAGGCTGATTGAGAATGACACCGCGTGGCAGGTGCTTTCCCGGATGATTTACGTTGCGGAACCGTTATTCCCTCTGCAAGACACAGACTCCAGTGTACAGGACGAGCCGCCATGTTATGAAATGCTGGCGGAAAACCGCCCGTCGCTGCTCGCTATACCTTACAACGGCATTAACTGACTCTTTTTAAGTTTTTGGAAATTGAGTTTCATGAGTGTGGTAAGTTCGGATTGATAATCGGTTTCGACACGGCTCAGGCAATGATTGATGCCTGAAGTGAACTCATCGAAGGTTTCGTAGTAAATATTGTAAAGACATTTCTTCTTGACCAATTTCCATAACCGTTCCATCCAATTCAAATTCGGAGAATAACTCGGAAGAAATTGTCA
>JAISQK010000272.1 GCA_031274255.1 Planctomycetaceae bacterium
CGGGAAGCATGCTGCTTCACCGCAGTAGCCTTCGGCCTCCATTGTGAAGATTTTTCAACTGAGGGCGACCGCCTCGAAGAGGCCGGGAGCCTATTGGGATCCAACGCCCTCGCGTTGGCTGCCCGGAGGCATCCCCTTCCATGATCAATGCTCCCTCTTATTTCCTTGACGCTCCCCCTCGGATTCTCTCGATTTCCCCCAATATTAATATTGGATTCCACAATCTCATCAATGTTTCCCCTCCCATTATGAATGTTCCCCGTCATTCCTTCAACGATTCCCCTCAGCCTTTTGGCGTTTCCATCAATATTTTTTCTTTCTTCCGCGAATCAGAAATCTGCTTCCGTTATCATTTCCCTGCTCTCCCTCTTGTTTTTGATTGACGACACACGATTCTTACTCCATTTCGAAGAAGAAAGATTCCCTGGAGTGAGACGCTCCGGCCATGGCTTTTGACGCTCCGGCCACGACTTTTGATTCTCGTGCCGCTCCTCAAAACTCCCGAGGAATCAAGAATTTATGACATTTTTCTCCTCGAAATCCGTATTTGGATTCCCGAATCGTCCGCAGTGCGAGCGGAATGTCATAAGGAGTCAAGGATTCTTTCTGTTGGATTCATGTAACAGAAAATTGGGATGATTCGGGTGTTCAAGAGAGGCCGTTCAGGATGATCGGAACATAATAGAAGGAACATTTCATTCCATAGGACGTTATGGGGATGTGATTCAGGGTTGGAGAAATACAATAGAAGAAATATTTCTTTCCACATGATGTTAAGGAAATGCCTCCGGCGGCCAACGCAAGGGCGTTGGATCCCGGTAGGCTCACGCTCACTACGTTCGGTTTGCCCTCAGTTAAAAAATCTTTTCAACTGGAGGCCGAAGGCATACTGCGATGGAACAGCATGTTCCCCGCTCCGAAGCAATGACCCGCTCCCGCTGGTCGCTAGTATCCGCGAGCGGAACAACGTTACCATTGGAAGCCGAACGCGAAGCTGTGAGGCAAGTGCGGAGCCGCGTGCCACGCTGCCGGCTGCGATGCAACGGCACGTTGTATTCAACCGCTTGCGAAGTGCGGTGCAGCAGCATGCTGCCGGCTGCTTACTGGGCATAATCCGTAAAGGTTTTTTCGACCGTTTCCGGCGAAACTTCCCCGTCCCAAACCGCGACGCGATACCGGAAGACAAGCGACGTCCCCGGTTCAATGGTCACCGGCTCACGATGCAAATTCAGCGTGATACCGAGATAGGCAAAACTCTTGCCCGTATCCCCCATTGTAAACGCCAGCGTCGGAATCGGATTCGAGGGATGGCCGAACACCGCCACGGTGACCGGTTCGCCGTTCAACTTTGCCGTGTACGCCATCCAGCGGCATGAGGTCAGCCGCTCGTCGTTCCGAACAACTTCGGCTTTGTTTGTCCCGGAATCACTGAAAAACCGGCCGTTTCTGTCCATCGTCTGATCGAAACGCGTCCCAAGACCATAGTAATAGTGGCTGATTTTATCGAGATAGGCTCCTTTTTCCCCGGAAGCGGGGCGTAACGCACTTTCCCAGTCAAGCAGCGTCACGTTTCCGCCCTGGGACACCGCAATTTTCCGCGTTTCCTTGAGGAGCGTCTGCGAATGAGAATTCTTCCAGTCGAGTTCCGACACAAGGGAGGACGTTTCCGTACCGGGGTCCGGTTGGACGGAAACGGTGATTTCGCGGCCGTGGTCGGAACGGGATTCCTCCCAGAAATTACAACCGTCCACGGCAAGAGCGAACATCAGACCGTGATGGTGCAGATGGTCATGCGGAGCGTCGCGAAGAATGTTACGCCCCGACGGTGTCAGCAGTTTGTCGAGGTACGGCTTGAACGGCACACCGGCAAAACGGTACTCGGCCAGAGAAGTGTCACCGCTTTGCAGAAGAATTTTCGACGCCAATTGTTCCGAGAGCTGCTTTGTCACGCCTTTTTCGATCCGATAAAGATTACCGTCGGCACGGACGACGTACAGCGTATGACCGTCGCCGCCGGGATGGGTTCGGGCAATCAGACTTGAGCATGAAAAAGCGTTGTTCGTAAAAAGATCCTTCCATGATTTCGTCTTACGGTCATACACCACCGGTTTTCCACTCAGGTCAAGGGCATAAAGGGTGTCCGTTTGGCCCGCGTTTTTTCCAAACGCCAAAGCTTTCACCTTTTGATGCAATTCTTCCGCCGTGCGGTCCTGATAAAGAAAGGTGTTGCCGGATTTGTCGAACATCACCATTTCATCACCGGGCGAATCCGTCACGTTGCCGACAAGTACGGCGGTCATCTCTTTGCCTTCCACGGCTTTGGTGTAGGCATTCCATTGCGTCGAGTAAATGTAAACGCCGCCGTTATCCACAACGGCAAATTCATCAAGATCATTTTTCCGGTCGAGATTTCCCGCCGAAACCTGCGAAAACATCCCCGGCAGAGCCATCCATCCTTTGTCCATGATTTCTTTCGTCCAGCGGAACGAGTCGCCGCGAAAGGTGCAGACCAACACCGACGGATACGTTTCCTTCGCGGAACATCGGCCTGTCGAAAGCGTTTTAATATTGCTGCCGAACGGTCCCAGCAACTTTCGGGTCTTGAAACTGTAAATGTTCAATCCTTTTCGAGCGTCATCAATGAAAATCAACTGATCGCTCCCTTCTTCAAGAACGTCGGCGGCGGCAAGAGCATACGTTTTTATTGACGGAACCGGCGTCACAACGGACTCGCCGTCAAAAACCTGAACGATACCGTCGTTGTTCCGCCACGCCGTGCCGAACGAACCGGA
Organism: Planctomycetaceae bacterium; assembly: GCA_031274255.1. Taxonomy (GTDB): domain Bacteria; phylum Planctomycetota; class Planctomycetia; order Pirellulales; family Thermoguttaceae; genus WRMR01. Next base: position 2,793 of record JAISQK010000272.1, read on the forward strand.
CGCCATCGTGTGATCGGAATTTTCCGAGGCCGCCGTCAGCGGAACGCAAATCACCGTCAGTATCAGTGTCAAAATGGAATGTTTCATCGTTTTCTTTCCTCTTGGTTCATGGGATTAACAACATCAAAAACAACCCCTGCAAGAACGGCACGGCATTGTCAAACCGCATCTCACTCTCTGTGATTTTAGGGGCTGTACGATTTTTCCGCAAACGGTTTAATAAAATTTTAGACACAAGCCTGTTTTTTGTCGTTCAATATCCGGCACCTGTGAAATTTTAAACATGATTGCAGGTTTTGATTGTTGAAAGTTTATTCGGCGAAAAGTGTCCACCGTTTCGCTTTGCACTTGATCCGGCATCGGGCGGGCGGCAGCACGCTTCCCGGCCGCACTTGTTGACGCCGCAGACCGTGTCTGGTCATTTCTGAAAAAATCGTATATAATGAGGGCGTTGCATGAAAAGATTATTGCGTTATTTCCCCATTTTTCCGCCGAAATATGTCCACACATCATCCGCCGCATTCCCGTTTTCAGGACGATCTCCGGGCTTTGATCCGCGGAGATGTCCTGTGTGATGATGTCACACGGCAAATCTATTCTTCCGACGCAAGTCATTATGAGAACCTCCCTTATGCTGTTGTTTTTCCAAAGTCGGTGAAGGATGTCGTTGCAATTGTTTATTACGCTCAGGAACAGGGACTGACGATTCACCCGCGCGGTGCCGGAACCGGACGGTCGGGCGGATGTCTCGGAAGTGGTGTTGTGCTCGACATGACACGGTACATGCGGCGGGTGCTTCACACGACGGATGAAACCGTCCTCATGCAGCCGGGAGCGACGCTGGGACGTGTCAATCAGTTGCTCCATCAGTCTCAGGGGCGAAAAATCGGACCGAACCCCGGATTTTGGCCGGTTTCAACAGTCGGAAGTCTTATCGCAAGTGACGGGGCCGGAGCCAATTGGCTCAAATATGGTTTTCCACACCGGACAATCCTGAAAATTCAGACCGTTCTGGCAAATGGGACGGTTTTAAACCTGTCGTCTCCGCACAATATTAATAATATTAATGAGAAAGACAATATTCGTATTGAGAGCCGCGACGAGAAAATGTCTGCGGAGGAATCCGGTTCACTGACGGCGGAAGTCCGCAGGATTCTCGCGGCAGTGGATTCCCAATGGCGGGCCTCTCAAGCGGAAAACATTCCGAACCGCGCCGGTTATCGTTTGAACGGTGTCCTGACGGAAAAAAGTACCGACTTGATTCCGCTTTTTGCCGGTTCTGAAGGAACACTGGGAATCATCACCGAAGTGGAAATGAAAACGTGTCCCACGCCAAAATCCTATGCGATGGCCATGTTTCTCTTCGGACGGCTCGACAAGGCCATGCGGGCGATTCCATTGATTTTGCAGCACAAACCGGAGAGTTGCGAGCTGATTGACCGGCGGCGTCTCAGTCTTCTTATGGATTGGGACAAGGACTGTGTTGCGATGATTCCTCACGAAACGGAAGCGGTGCTTATGGTCGGGTTGGACGGCGAAGACAGTCTGATTGTCGGAGACCGCCTTCAGGATATGATCGTGGAAATCCATCATCGGGAACAGCTTTGCATGACAGCCCGCGCGGCGGTTCACCCGAAAGAGATCCGGCATTTCCAGGGGATTTTGAACAAATCGAAAATGGCGCTCTCCCGAATGCCGCATTACTTTAACGGACTTTCCCTGTTGGAAGACACCGCGGTGCCGGTCGGTGTGCTGCCGTCCTATGTCGCGGCGGTGCAAAACCTCTTCAAGAAACAGGAATTGACCCCGTCGTTCTTCGGCCATGTCGGGCATGGTCAGGTGAGTGTTCAGCCGGTACTTGATGTTTCCGCTTCTGATGTCGCCGGGCAAATGGAAAAGCTGCTTCCGGAATTTTACGATGAACTTTTTCAGCATCAGGGAACCGTCAGTTCCGAACAGGTTTGCGGAATCGCCCGTTCCCGGTGGATTCCGAAACAGTATCCCGAACTCTATCCGGTTTTTCAGCAGCTCAAAACGTTTTTCGATCCTCACGGGATGCTCAATCCGGGAAAAGTTGTTCTCCGTGACGAAGACATTCAGGATTTTCCGAAATACCGGCAGCCGATTCGCGGCACAGCGGTTTTACCGGTCAGGGAAAGGACGCCTGCAAGAAAACAGATGGAACTGCAGCTGAAATGGAACGCCCGGCCGATTGAGGAAACGGTCTTTCGCTGCAACGGATGCGGAGAATGCCGGACGCGGTCTTCGGCACTGCGGATGTGTCCGGTTTTTCGGAACGATTTCAATGAAGAATCCGCGCCGCGGGCCAAAGCGAACCTCTTCCGCGGGGTCATTGATCAGAGTATTGAACTGGAATCCCTCACAACGGAAATGTCCCGAACCATTGCCGAAGATTGCCTGCACTGCCATCTTTGCCGGCTGGAATGTCCGGCGGAAGTGAATGTTCCTTATCTTGCCTTCCGCAGCAAAAGTGCCTTGACCGCCGCCCATAACCTTTCTCTTTCCGACTGGTTTTTCTCGCATATCGACCGCATCCTGCATTATGCCGCACTGGTGAGCTGTCCGGTCAACTGGACGCTGACCAACCGGTTCATGCGGTGGATTTATGAGAAAGCGTTCGATCTTTCGCAGAATCGGGAATTTCCGAAACTTTGCAAAATCAGTTTCCTTTCGCGCACGGCCTGGTACAAACGTCTTTCCCGTCCGTCGCGGCGGCGCGAGAAGAAAGTCGCCTTGTTTGTTGACACGTTTGCGAACTATTTTGACCCGAAACTCGCCGATGCCGCAGTTAAAGTGCTGGAACACAACGGTATTGATGTTTATGTTCCCTCCCATCAACAGGCGTCAGGAATTTGTTCGCTCACCTGCGGACATTCCGATCGTTTTGAAAAACTTGCCCGTCACAATGTCAACATTCTCGCCGACATCATCCGTCAGGGTTACGAAATCGTGACGCTCGAACCGACCTCCGCCCTGACGATCCGGGAAGAATACCGATATGTGCTCGACACCCCTGACGCGGCACTGGCCGCTTCGGAAACAAGCGACATCTGCGATTATCTTTACCGGCTGCACGGAACCGGCAAATTGCAGCTCGATTTCCAGCCGATTCACGCTGTTATCGGTTATCACGCTCCCTGCCGGACACTGGCGATGAACAAAAAATCAATCGACACCAGTACGTCGGCGGAGAAACTGCTGGAACTGATTCCCGGTCTTGCCGTCAAACGTCTGGAACGCGGCTGCTGCGGTCTCTCCTGGGATTACGGACTGCGAAAAACCAATGCCCGGATGAGTCTTCGGATTGGTCTGCCGCTGTTCAATGCGTTGCGCGACCCGCTCATTCAGACCGGAGCCACCGAATGCAGTTCCTGTAAAATGCAAATGGAACAGGGAACCGGCAAAAACACGATCCATCCGGTCAAGCTTCTGGCATTGGCGTATCAATTGATGCCGGAAATCGCTCCGTTATTGCTGACCGGCCGCAAACCGGCACTCAAACGATGAATCAAAACGGATCAACCGTGATATTTCACCACCATAAATGATGTTTCGCGCCCAAAAATGCTGGCTGAACTGTGAAATATCAAGGGCGGACTTTTTTTAACATGCCGGAAATGGCTGTTTCTTACTTTCTTTTCCGTGCCGGAAAAATTTCTTTTGGGTTTGGTTTCACACCGAAAATTGCGGCGTTTTGTCTCTGTAAGACACTTCGGAATATTTGCCGTATCCTCCTGAAATTCTGTTTTGGCACGGCAGTTGCAATAGAGTGAAAATGTTCAACGATGTTTCCGGGAAGGAATCCCGTGAAATTTCATTGGACAAGACACGGCAATAAAAACAAACGAAGACCTGTCTTTTCCGGTATGCCAGAGTTCTTCGGCTTACCTTTCAACTCAATTCAAGAATGGAATAAGGAGACTTTTCCCATGAAAAAACTTGTAACAATGTCCCAAAAACTTTTCCTGAAAAAAAGAAGCGTCAGAAGGAATTTCCAACAAAAATCATCGGCAAACTTCCGTCATGTTAAAATGGGGGGGGGCTATTTACGGAT
>JAISQK010000273.1 GCA_031274255.1 Planctomycetaceae bacterium
AACAGCAGTAACGGCGTGCAGTTCGGAGTGGATTGGCTCACCGCAAACAATGCCGTTCTCGGTGTGATGGCCGGCTATGAAGACCACCGCAGCCGCATTGCCGCCGACAGAACGGAAGCCGAAGATTACTATTTCGGTTTGTACGGCGGTAGGCTGTTCCGCAACGGAGTGGATGTCCGCGGCTTTTTCGGCTACGGCAGTCAGGATTACAACATCAGCCGTGTTGCCTCTATCGGCGATTTGGGTAATTTGCCTGCGAAATCGAATCCGAACGGGGACACCTACGAATTGAATTTTGAAATCGGCAGGCGAACTTATCTCAACAACCGGTTATCGTTCCGTCCGTTCTTCGGCGTTGACTATTCCAAAAACGCGATAGGGGCCACCGATGAAAGTGCTTGGGATGAGTATGGCAGTATTGACGTTCCGACATTCCATTACGGCAAGGTGAATCTCGAACAGGTATTCCTTCGTGTCGGAACGGACTTGCGTTATCAAAGAGGCCGATTGGGTTGGTACGGCAACTTTGCCTACTCCGCCAACGTCGGCGATGATTACGCTTCGGCAAACGTGAATGCCGTCGCAAACGGCGGTTACGACTGGACACCGCTGCATGGCCATACCGGCGAATTGCGCTCGGTGAAATACGGCAATTCCATTTTCACACTCGGCACGGGAGCGAATTTTGATTTGACCAAAAACTGGTCAGTCAACATCGACTACAACGCCGACATCTACACCGACGGCAAAGCAAAAGCCGTGCATACGGGCCTCGTCGGAACCTCGGTGAAGTTCTAACAACACAAAAACTGTCCCCCGAAATCAACCGGTTGACGCAATCTCGTGAAAGCGAATCGCGCCAACCGGTGATTTGGTCACCTTTCACGGATTTCTTTTTACCTTGATTTCCAAACGCGAAAAGCACGAGTGATTCGGGGGAACGAATCACCGGACCTGAGATTGTTTTGTCAGGAAAATAGAAATAAGGTTTATAAATTCAATTTCATACTGCGAACGGTTACGTTATCTATTCCTGTATCATCTCTTAAAAGCCGCTCCCTCCATGAAATGATTTCTTCATTATCTGCATCATGTGTTTTTAGACCGGACAAAGCTGTTTGTGAAAAATCCATTTTCCTGTTCGGGCTAAAGCCGTCCGTATTTGAAATAAGTATTTGTAAATGCGTTATTTGTCCCGCCCTTGCTAAAGCAACAAACATTCTTTTCTCTTATCAATGCACCATAATGAAACAAGAACAGAAAGAATAACGACAGGAAAAATAACAATACAAAAATTTTTTGACATTTTCCCTGCCTGCTGTTCTTGTAAAAAACCGTAAGGAAAATTGAAAAACAATTCTTCTTACGGGATCCGTTTTTAAGTGAAGAGACAAAGTCAATCCTCGAAAATTACGCAAAATACGGCACTTTTTGCAATAAAAACCCGTGAACGGTTACAAAATTTTTGTCCCCCCGCACCGGCTGCCGCCATTCCGGTTGCTTCAGTTTTCAATATTTGTCGAGGAGATCATCTTCTGAATTGTCGCCGCCATGGTATTGTAACCGGCGACGGCTTCCGATTCCCTGAACCGGTAATCCAGCAACTGACGCTGCACCTGAATGACACTGCTCAGATCGCTTTTTCCTGAAATAAACCTCCGAAGAAGCAAATCGTAAGTGGTACGGGCAAGTTCCGTCTGTTTGCGGTAAAGGAGGACCTTCCGTCCGGCATCGTCCAACAAATGTTTATAACGGTATAAATCCGCCTGAAGGTTGTTGAGCGTGTCGGTATAATTGGCCCGAATCGCCTGTTGCTGAAACTGAACCTCCCTTTCCGCGGCTTGGTATTTTTTTCGGGAAAGAGGAAGTGTGAGCGAAACCATCGGCATGAACATGTCATTGCCGTTCATGGACGACATCGGCGTCATTGAGTTCATACCGCCTCCGCTCCCGGATGTCTTGTCAATCAGCATATATTGTACACCGATTCCGAACATCGGGTAGCCCATTTTTCGGACCATTTCCGATTTTGCCTTGTTTGCCAGAGACTCTTCACGGTACATTCCCAGCATCGGATTTTGCTGCGTCATCATTTGCATCACGGTTTCGATATCAAACACGTAGGATGTTTGTATGAACTCACCGGGAACCGCCACTTCCTCTGTTGCCGGACGGTTCAGGAGTGCGTTGAACCGCACTTTTTCGGCAACGATTTCCGATAAAATACTCTCCGTGCCGTTCTCGATTTCCGCAATTTCAAGTTGTACAAGCAACACCTCCGACATTCCCCCCGAAGAAGACATCGCCATATTCTCCGGATTGTTCATCGGCGGGACGTTTCCGTCCGGCAGCGGTGCCGTCATCCCGCTTCCCGTACTCATCCCGGACATACCGCCCGGTGCCGGTCTGTCGCCCGTTGTGTTTTCGGACGGACCGGGCGTGAAAGACGTTCCGCCGGACACGTTATTTTCCGACGAATACCTGCGGACGGCAAGTGCTTCCAGTTGCTTCAGCAATTGCAGATTTTCCTGATTATTCCGCAATTTCTGTTCCAGACGGCAGAGAACATACCATTGCGTATAAACTTTCAGAAAAAGACTGTCGCGTGCTTCACGAAACTGTTCAAACTTCATTTTCGCCATGTGCTGGGCTTCGGTTCGTGCGGCTTTTTTCGTGCCGAACCAGGGAAACATCTGCATCAGTTGAAACTGCGCGACTTGTTTTCCCCACAGATTTTCCATCGGCTGAATAAAAAGTCCCGTATCCAATACGGGGTCATCCAGTGCCCCCGCCTGCGGGATTTTCTGGAGCGATGCTTTATAGTCATGAAACGACGCCATCACCGCAGGATTATTCCGCGACGCCGTTTCCAGATAATAACTCAGTGAATCCGTCTGTGCAAAAACCGCAGACAGCGGGCAACGCATGATCAACAGTATCGCGATGATTTCGAGATTTTTTATCATTTTCAGTATCCTTGATTATAAAAACCGTAAAGCAGGGGAGCGAAAAAATTTTCGCCTCTCTGCGAATCAAACGGTCAAAGCCCATCCGTTTCGCCTCCGGCTGTCATGATCCGTTTCTCAACTTTTATTTTCCCTTCCCGCCACCGGCATTGCAAAACCGGGACGACAAACATTGTCATGGATTGGATCAGCATTCCGCCGAAAGTCGGGATTGCCATGGGAACCATGATATCCGCTCCCTTGCCGGTTGATGTCAGCACGGGAAGGAGCGCGATGAGCGTCGTTGCCGTTGTCATTACCGCCGGACGGACGCGGCGTAATCCGGCATAAACCACCGCCTCGCGGATTTCCTCTTTTGTCTGCGGATTCCGTTCCAAAAACGTATCGTGAATATACGTTCCCATCAACACCCCGTCGTCGGTGGCGAGTCCGAACAAAGCGATAAATCCCACCCAGACGGCAATGCTGAGGTTGATCGGATGCATCTGAAACAGATCCCGCATATTTTCCCCGCCGACAGAGAAGTTCATGAACCAGGGCTGACCGTAAAGCCACAACAAAAGGAATCCGCCCCCGAAAGCGACAAACACGCCCGAAAAATGGATCAGTGAAGCCGTAACGGTTTTGAACTGAAAATAAAGGATTAACAATATCAGCATCAGACAAAGCGGTATCACGATCATCAGACGTCTGGCGGCACGCACCTGTTGCTCGTAGTTTCCCGCAAATTTGTAGGAAACGCCGGACGGCAGCTTTATTTCACCCGAATGAATCTTTTCCCTGATGATTTTTTCGGCGTCCCGGACCACATTCACTTCGGCCTTGCCGCTCACTTTGTCGAAAATCACATAACCGGTCAGGAACGTGTTTTCGCTCTGAATCATCTGGGCGCCTCTGGTGTATTCCATCTCCGCCACCTCGCCGAGCGGGATCGGCATTCCGGTTGCCGTCGGAACAAGAATCCGTGCAAGAGCTTCGGGATTGTCACGCAATTCCCGCGGATAACGCAGCCGGACCGGAAAACGTTCACGTCCTTCAACGGTTGTGGTCAGCGTCATTCCGCCGACCGCCGCACCGATCACCTCCTGCAGACCGGCAACCGTAATGCCGTAACGCGCCATGTTGCGCCGGTTCAGTTTGATTTCCAGATAAGGCGCACCGACCGCCCGGTCGTAAAACACCGTGGAAGGCAGGATCGAAGGAACGTCCTTTAGCGCCGCTTCAAGAATTTTCCCGCCCTGTTCGATACTTTCCAGATCAGGTCCCGACACTTTCATTCCCATCGGTGCACGCATTCCGGTGGAAAGCATCACCAGCCTCGCTTCGATCGGTTGCAGCTTCGGTGCGGAAGTGAGACCGGGAAGATGGGAAACGTTGACGATTTCCTGCCAGATGTCGTCGGGATTCTTGATGTGAGGCCGCCATTGACGAAAATAACTTCCGTGTTTGTCGGCAATCAGACGGTCCGCGGGAATAAGCCGGAAACCGTCCGCAGGATTATAGGTCGAACCGTCTGTCAGGAGGAATTCGCCTTTGGAATTTGTTTTGAACCGCCCGCGATGTCCGTTTTTATCGAGAATGTATTCGGGGCGATAGTTGATTGTGTTCTCGAACATCTGCACAGGCGCCGGATCAAGTGCGGAGTTGACACGTCCCCATTTGCCGACCGTTATTTCCACCTCAGGAATATTCGTAATCCGCTTGTCCAGCATTTCAATGTATTGCAAATTTTGTTCAATACCGGTGTGCGGCATGCTTGTCGGCATCAAGAGAAAGGAACCTTCGTTGAGAGCGGGCATGAATTCCTGTCCCATATCGCGCCAAATCAGAATTCCGGCAACCAATACCGAAACCGGCATGAGCATGAATATCAGACGGTTTGCCAGACACCATCGCAAAATATGTTCATAAAAAACAACCAGCAACCAGAGGAATCCGATAATCAACAGAATCACGATGACAACGAAAATGAAATTGAACATCATTCCGGTCTCCGTTCCCATCGGCAGCCATTCGGAGGCAAGATAATAGACGACAATCAATAACGCAATTCCGATATTGCCGATTTGATGAATCCTTGCGCTTTTATGAAGAGATTTCATAAAATGGTTAATGCCCAAAAGTGTCAATCCCAGGGCGGGAAGTACTTCAGTCAACAAAAACAGAACGATTCCGGCAATCACCAACCCCAGATTGGCAAGGAAGCGGATTTTTCCTGAAGAGATTCGGAGGGAAAATATGTAATAAGCAATCGTGGGCAGAACAATAAAACCGAGCAGAAAAGAGGAAACAATGGCAAACGTTTTTGTGTAAGCCAAAGGCCCGAACATTTTTCCCTCCTGTGCCTGCATCGCAAACACCGGCAGAAAACTGACAACGGTTGTCAGCATTCCGATAACCAACGCCCCTGCCACTTCTTTCACACCGAGAAAAATGCGGTCGGCGAGAACACTACCGGAAACAACGCCTTCGCAGCCCTCCAGTTTTTTGAGAATGTTTTCGACAACCACCATACCGAAATCCACCATCACACCGATTGCAATGGCAATACCGGACAAAGCGACAATATTGGCGTCCACACCGGTATAACGCATGATGATAAAGGTGGAAAGAACGGCAATCGGCAGAATACATGAGATAATGAACGAGGCCCGCAGGTTGAAAACCAGCAGGCTCACCACGATGATACTGATCAGGATTTCATGGATTAAATCCGTTTCGAGCGTTCCGATCGTTTCGCGAATCAGTTCCGTGCGGTCATAAAAAGGAACAACCGACACTTTGGAGACCGTTCCGTCCTCGAGTGTTTTTTGCGGAAGTCCGGCGTTCATTTCCGCAATCTTCGCTTTCACATTGTCAATCACCTGCAAGGGATTGGAACCGTAACGGGCGACCACCACGCCGCCGACCGCTTCCACGCCTTCCTTATCCAGACCGCCCCGCCGCGTTGCGGGACCGATATTGACAAACGCCACATCCTTGATGCGAACCGGAACGCCGTTATTGACCTTGATGACCGCTTCCTCCAGATCGGAGACGCTTTTGACATATCCCAGACCGCGAACGAGGTATTCCGCCATATTCATTTCGATGGTTTCGGCACCGATGTCGAGATTGCTTTGCTGAACCGCCGACATAATCTCCATAACCGACGTACTGAACGCCCGCATCGCATCGGGATTGATTTCCACCTGATATTCCCTGACAAATCCGCCGACAGACGCCACTTCCGAAACCCCTTCCGCCGCCGACAAGGAATATTTGACATAGAAATCCTGAATCGTCCGCAATTCCTCGAAATCCCAACCGCCTGCCGGTTTGCCGGTTTTCGGGTCGCGTCCCTCAAGCGTGTACCAGAAGATTTGTCCAAGTGCCGTGGCGTCAGGACCCAATGCCGGTTGGACACCGTCGGGCAACATTCCTGCCGGAAGCGAATTGAGTTTTTCCAGAATACGGGAACGGCTCCAGTAAAATTCCACATCATCACTGAAAATGACGTAGATAAACGACATTCCGAACATTGAAGTGCTGCGTATCGTTTTCACGCCCGGAATGCCGAGCAGAGCGGTGGTCAGCGGATAAGTGACCTGCTCCTGGACATCTTTCGGGGAACGTCCCATCCATTCCGTTGCAACAATCTGCTGGTTGTCCCCGATGTCGGGAATCGCATCAACAGGAACAGGATCACTTGGCAAAATCCCGCCATGCCAGTCGAACGGCGCAACAGAAATTCCCCACATGATCACCGCGGCAAGCAATAACAAGGTGATTGGTCTGTTGTCAAGAAAAAATCGGATAACCTGATGAAACATCGTTATACTGAAGCTGCTGTGTTAAAATTCCCGAATCCAGGTAAAATTTCCATCCGATTATGACAATCGGAATAATCACTTCACGAAATCACGATAACCGATGAATCGAAAAAATGTATTATATCCGATTCAAGTTACGTACTCTCACTGTTTTTACTGAACTGTCAATGTTGTTTTATTGTAACAATCTGTTGTGACAAACCGCGTCTGACAGACAAAAACAATGCATTAATCACCACAAAACAGAAATGGAAAATGCTGATACAGACAGAGAAGGATTACGTATCGGATACGGCACTCCATGTCCATTCGGCACGCAAAAGATCGCGTGAAAGAAACGGACTTCCCCATTTCAGTTACCGCTCTCCGATACGGGGAAACGGCTCTCTATCGCGTTTGGGTTATGTTTTTGAGTACACCGGTAAGGAAATCCACTTCCTCAAACGTGTTGTAAAACGCAAACGACGCACGCACCGTACTTTCCAGACCAAAGTGCCGCAAAACCGGTTGAGCGCAATGATGTCCGGCACGAATCGCGATCCCTTCGGCGGCGAGCGCTTTGTTGATTTCGTCGGTGGTGAAACGGTCCGCCGTAAACGACACCACTCCGGCACGTTCCCGCGGATTTCCGATCACCCGGATACCGGAAATCGCCGCCAGCGATTCACGGGCATATTCGAGCAGTCCGTGTTCGTAACGCCGGATATTCTCCATGCCGACCGCGTTGACATAATCCAATGCCGCACCAAGTCCGACCGCTCCGGCAATATTGGCCGTTCCCGCCTCGAAACGATTCGGTGAACGCTGATACACCGTCTTTTCAAACGTGACATCGGCAATCATGTTTCCGCCGCTTTGGTACGGACGCATCGCGTTGAGCAATTCCTCTTTACCATACAGCACCCCGATACCGGTCGGAGCAAAAATCTTGTGTCCGGAAAAGACGAAGAAATCCGCGTCCAGCAACTGCACGTCAACCGGAAGATGCGGTACCGATTGCGCTCCGTCAATAAGCACCTTCGCCCCATACTGATGAGCAAGCCGCACGATTTCCGCCGTCGGCGTGACCGTCCCGATGGCGTTGGAAACCTGCGTGACCGCAACCAGTTTGGTACGGTTGTTCAAAAGGGCCGTGTAATCATTCCACAACAGTTCCCCGTTGGAATCAACGGGAATCGCCCGCAGTACCGCACCGGTTTCTCCGGCGAGAATCTGCCACGGAACGATATTCGCATGATGTTCAAGACGCGACACAAGAATTTCATCACCCGCGTGAAGATGATCGCGTCCCCAGGTTCCGGCAACAAGATTGACCGCTTCGGTCGTCCCGCGAACAAACACGATTTCATTCGTCGAGGACGCACCGAGAAACTTTCTCACCGTCTCACGGGCGTTTTCGTAAGCATCGGTCGAACGTGCCGCCAGTGTGTGGGCGCCGCGATGGACATTCGAGTTTTCATGCTCATAAAAAGTCACCAGCCGTTCCATCACGGCACGCGGCTTTTGCGTGGTCGCTCCGTTATCGAACCAGACAAGCGGTTTGCCGTTGACGGTTTCCGACAAAATCGGAAAGTCCTTGCGAAGCGCCGCTACGTCAAACTCACGAGGAAATCCCGACACCGGAGGCCGGAGAAGACCGGAAACCGGATTTTGAAGCGTGTCCCCTCCGGAAAGAGGAGAAATCCCGAAACCGGAATCCGAAAACGTCTCGCGGTTCGGGTACAATGTCCTGGAAATCTCACGCCATATCTGCTGCGCGTCATCCTCCTCTGCCGGAACCGGATAGGAAACGGAAGGAGACGCGGGAACAGACGGTTCCTCAAACACGTTTTGCTCCGGGAAAAACTCGCCGGCATATTCGCGGACCGCCGCTTCAACAGCGGCATCGAAATCATTGATCGTTGATATTGTCATTGGTTATTAACCTGTATTGTTAAAATGAAGATGACCCGTACCGGGTGAAATGTTCGCTTCACTCTCCGCAAAACCGCAGCCTCCCGGACTGCTTTCTCTGTTCTCACCGGAAAATTTCAACCGGCTCGAATCCATAAAGGACTAACCACCGTTACTTACTATGTAACGGAATGGTTGCAGCATAAACCCACACTCTCGCTATGGTATAGGCATAGAAAACCGGTAGAAACAAATACATCAATTTTAGCGGCATGTCCGATTCTATAATAAGACCGGGAATCGGTATCACCGAAATCATGCCGAAAAAACCGGTAACGTACGGTGTTTTTTTCAACATCCAACGCATCCGCTGTTTGGCTTGTTTTCGTTTCTTCCATTTTCTCATCCGTCTGAAAAATCTCACATTCATATGAATGACCAAAGCCCAAAGTGATAACCCCGTCATAACAACAGAGACTCCAATATCCCTTTTGAGTAATCCGAAAGAGACAAAAGCACAAAAGGAAAATCCGATGAACATGATCAAAGAATGACTCAAGAATCCCAATTCCTGAGACCGGTAACCCGTGTAATACCTTGCATGCTGCTTTTCGCTTCGTTTTGCGATGTTCAAAATCCAACGTCTGAAGTATCGTTCCATCGGATCTCACTTTCGGTTTCGGCTCCGGAGAAGCTCACCTTTTTTGCTTAGTCCTTGTCATAATTGTAATAATTTCCCACGTCGACATTTTCAAGAACCGCGAGGGCGTCATCGGCAAGAATCGCCGCCGAGCAATACACCGACAACAGGTACGAGGCGATTCCCCGCTTGTCCACCCCCATGAACCGCACGGCCAGTCCGCGAGCCGTTCCGCCGGGAAGATTCGCCTGATGCAAACCCAGCACACCGCGTTTCTTTTCGCCGGTGCGGACGAGCAGAACATTCGTCTTGCCCGCCTTGCTCTGCGGATTTTTGAGACCGTCCACGAACAGTTTGTCCGTCGGCACCACCGGAATCCCCCGCCATGTGATGAGCGGCGTTCCGAAATACGAAACCGTGACCGGCGGCACGCCGCGCCGCGTGCATTCCCGTCCGAACGCCGCAACCGCCCTCGGATGGGCCAGGAAAAACGACGGTTCCTTCCAGACCTTCGAGATCAGTTCGTCGAAATCATCCGGCGTCGGGAAACCGGTCAACGATTGGACCCGTTGCGAATCGGCAACATTTTTGAGGAGTCCGTAATCGTCATTGTTGACGAGCTGGCTTTCCTGACGTTCCTTGAGACTTTCGACCGCCAGACGAATCTGCTCACTGACCTGATCAAACGGACTGCTGTACAGATCCGCGACACGGGTGTCAATGTTGACGACGGTGGAAATTGAGTTGAGCCGGTACTCACGCGGTTCCGTCTCATAATCGACAAAACCTTCCGGGATGGAACGGTCGTCCGCAGAAATCCGGCAAAGAACATCCAGCGGCGATTCCCCTTCACGGACCTTGTTGAGCCGGTAAATACCGGTATCAAGGGCTTTCCAGTCGAGAAATCTCGGCAGCCAGCGAGGTGTCAATGAACCGAACTGAGCATCGGTTTTTGTCACATCGGCAAGTTGATACGCCGCCTGGGCACTCAGCACGGCGGAAGTGTTATTCGCATTGTTTTTAGACATGGTCGTCTCCTTCATGGGTTAGTAAAAATAAAAACGATTCACAGGGAAATCTCTAATCTTTCTCCAAACATTCCGTCCGTCATTGTAATCCGTCTCCCGTTATTTCACAAGACCGACCGGAAAAATTGTCAAGTTTCCGTTCCGTCAGGAACAGAGTTCCCCTGTCATCAAAGGGAAATCCTTCTTCCGTTGTTTAATAGACGGCAACGGAATCGTCAATCTCCTGCGCCCAGGCGTTGGTTCCGTCTTTGAGATTCACCAGACGTCCGGTGAATCCCGCGTCTTTCAACGCACGGATCGCAAGGGCGCTCCGAACGCCGATCTTGCAGACAAACACATGCGTGATACCCGGAGTAAATTCATTTTTCCGCCGCACCACCTGACCGAACGGAACGGCTCGTGAACGCGGAAGCATTCCCATCGCAATTTCATGCGGCTCACGGATGTCAACAATCCGCACCGACTCGGGAGCGGTGTCGAGCAGTTGTTTCAGCTCCGCCGCCGTAATGGACTCAATCGGTTCTTCGTCCGCATGAGGTTTCAGTCCGCAAAATTCCTCATAGTCGATCAGCTCCGTAATGACAGGATGTGCGCCGCAGATCGGACAATGCGGATCTTTGCGGAGTTTCAGTTCGCGGAACTTCATTTTCCAGGAGTCGAACAGAAGCAAACGTCCGGCCAAGGTTTCCCCGTCTCCGAGCAACAGCTTGATCGCCTCGTTCGCCTGAATGCAGCCGATGATTCCCGGCAGCACTCCGAGTACGCCTCCCTCGCTGCATGTCGGCACAAGTCCCGGCGGCGGCGGGGCCGGGTACAGGCAACGGTAACACGGCCCCTTCACACCGTGAGAAACCTCCGAATGAAACACGCTGGCCTGCCCCTCGAAACGGAAAATCGAACCGTACACATTCGGCTTGCCGAGCAGCACACACGCATCGTTGACAAGATACCGCGTCGCGTAATTGTCCGTGCCGTCAATGATGATGTCGAAGTCTTTAAAAATTTTGAGGGCGTTGCCGGAATCAAGCCGCGTTTCAAACGACTCCACGTTCACATGCGGATTGATTTCCTCAATGCGGTCCCGTGCGGAGGCGATTTTCGGCCGTAAAATATCACGGGTTCCATGAAGGATCTGACGCTGCAAATTCGTCTCGTCCACCACGTCAAAATCGACGATTCCGAGCGTTCCGACTCCCGCGGCGGCCAGATACAACGCGACCGGCGAACCCAGCCCGCCGGTTCCGATCAACAGCACGCGGCCGGACTTGAGCCGCCGCTGACCTTCTATTCCGACTTCCGGTAAAATCAAATGCCGGCTGTACCGCGTCAGTTCCTCTTTGGTCAATTCCTGCACAAACCACCTCTCCTTTTTTCTTCACATGAGGTCATCCATTTTTTGAGCATCTGCCTGCTGCTTCTGAACAGGTGATGTCAGACTTAATAAAATCAGCCTGATCGTGTTACCTGCCAGCATCACGAGCATACTGAACAGCCAGAACCAATACCCGCTATAATATCCGATAATCTTTCCCATGCCGCCTCCTTCATTGATAATGATTTCGTCAAACATCAAAAAAGAAGCGGCAAAGAGAACCGCCAGCAGACTCAGGACAAACGAAAGTCTGGGAACACCGGCCGTCACCCATGAAACCAAAATCAACGGATTTGCCAACCAGGATATTCCAACACCTCCCATAAGTGCTCCAAGCCATCCGAAGAGTAACAGAAAAAAACCGAAAGGCATCCCTCCGCTCTTAACAATGAACGCCGGTTGTATCAACGACAACAGGAACAGAATGATACTCCCTTTTATTGAAATCCGGTATAGTGCGGTACCGTATTTGGGGAGATAGGTTGCCATTTCCGCCTCCTCTACTCTTCTGTTTTTTCTGTTCTTCAACATTGCAGTTATTCCGGTTTTTCCGACTTCCGGTAAAATCAAATGCCGGCTGTACCGCGTCAGTTCCTCTTTGGTCAATTCCTGCACAAACCACCTCTCCTTTTTTCTTCACATGAGGTCATCCATTTTTTGAGCGTCTGCCTGCTGTTTCTGAACAGGTGATGTCAGACTTAATAAAATCAGCCTGATCGTGTTACCTGCCAGCATCACGAGCATACTGAACAGCCAGAACCAATACCCGCTGGAATATCCGACAATCTTCTCCATGCCGCCTCCTTCATCTCTAATGATTTCATCAAACATCAAAAAAGAACCGGCAAAGAGAGCCGCCAGCAGACTCAGGACAAACGAAAGTCCGGGAACACCGGCCGTCACCCATGAAACCAAAATCAACGGGTTTGCCAACCAGGATATTCCGGCTCCTAACCCTACTCCCAGCCATCCGATGAGTAACAAAAGAAACCCGATATACATCCCGCCATCAACAATGAACGCCGGCTGCGTCAGCGACATCAGGAACAAAATAATACTCAATACAATACCGCCCCTTTGGAGATAGGTTGCCATTTCCGCCTCCTCTACTCTTCTACTCTTCTGTTTTTCAACACTCACAGTTATTCCGGTTTTTCGGCGAATCCCGGAACGTAACCATTGTTGTCTTTCAAGTCAAATTCACGCATTCCGTACCATGTTGTTTTCAGTTCCGTTGTGACAATATTTCTGTCCCGGACTTCGTAATGGAAATTTTCGATTTCATCCGCTTCCATATAAACGGATAGCGGTTTCTTTCTTCGTGCCTCCGAAATGAATAATTTTTCGACTTCGGAAAGGTATTGGTGAATGGAGCATGGTGGTTAATTTATATCGAATGATTATTTTGCAAATATATTTTTTAAAATTTTAATAAATTGGAACAAAATTATTCATTCAAAAGTTTTTTGATTTCTTCTTTTAACACAGGCAAATACCGTATGATCGTTCCCCAAACGATTTCATCGTCAATCTTGTCATAACCATGTATAACACGATTCCGCATACCAATAATCTGCATCTTATTCGACAAATTAATATCAGGCCAGAATTTATCGATTCGATTCATTGCTTCACCGATAATTTCCAACTCTCTTTCGACAGCCCGACGTAACATCTTGTTTTTCTTGTAAACATTGAAATCCCGTTTTATCCCTAAATAATTTTCTATTGAATCAATAGACTCATTGATATCAAAGAGATACTTTTTTACATGATCGTCCATAAATGAGTGTTTTCGTTTGGTTCACGGATTTGATGAAAAAGGGATTTTTGAGCGATTTTTCTGTCAACAAATCAACTCGCCGCTGAAAAATTTGTTCTAATAATTCGGC
>JAISQK010000290.1 GCA_031274255.1 Planctomycetaceae bacterium
TGGATTATTTTCATGCGGTTGAGCATTTGTCGGAGTTTGCTTCCCTGTATTTTAAAGAACAGCAGGAGAAAACGAAATGGATAAAACAACAGGAAAAATTATTAAGTGATGACAAAATAGAAGAAGTGATAGAAACATTTACCCTTTTATCAAAAAAGATAAAGCAGGCAACGAAAAAAGATGCTCTGAAAAAGTTAATCAACTATTATCAAACTAATAAAGAAAGGATGAAATATAAAACATTCAGACAACAAGGTTATTTGACAGGCTCAGTGGCAATGGAATCAGCCATACGAAATGTTGTGCAGAATAGACTTAAACGTTCGGGACAGCGATGGACTGTCAATGGTGGACAACAGGTACTCAATCTCAGAACTCTATTTTTAAGTAATCTCGAAAATATGGTGATTGACAAAATTAAATTAACCGCTTAATATAAGATAGATAGAATATGGGACTTTTGTCGTACACCCGTGGCAGGGTGCGATTGACGTAAGGAGTTTTCTCTTTACTGCCCGGCGAAATTCACATACAACTTTTCAATCAGTGTGATTTTTTTTTCGATTTCCGGCTGGTTCGGGTCAATTTGCAGCAAACGGTAATAGTCGTCCAGTGCGGCATTGAAGTCCCGTTTAAGAACATAAGCGTCCCCGCGGGCGGAATACGCATCGGTGAGGAGCGTCCGCTTTTCCGCGTGATACCGGCAGAGCGAAATCACCCGTGTCGATTCGGTAATCACGCGGTCCAGCTCGTTTGAGGAAATCTGAAGTGCTGCCTGTTTAAGGAGAATTTCGTGCAGTTCAGGGTTGAGCTTGAGAGCCTGGTCGAAATCACTGTTGGCCTGATCAAGTTTTCGCAGAGCGAAGTACCCTTCCCCGCGGTAGAGATACGCTTCTCCGCGGTGCGGTTCAATACGGATGGCATTACTGAAATCGGCAATGGCTTCAGTGTACATGCCGAGATGAAGCCGTCCGCGTCCCCGCCAGAAATAGGCGTCGGAAATGTTGTCCCCCATCTTGGGAATGATGAATGGAAGTGTCCGCTTTTGTTCAAGAAGAATTGCCGCGTCGAGAAAGGCAAGACCGTCCCGGACAAGCTGATCGCTTCGGCTCTCATGACCGGAGAAAAACCGTGTCAGCATCGACCGGCCTTCAAAATAAAGGTTCGGCACGGAATAGGGATAAAGCCGAATCGCTTCATCAAAACAGACCGCTGCAGTGGCAAAATCCCCTGTATTCAGATACTTTTCCCCCCGAACGATTTCACGGCGTGACTGCGAGTAACGCTTACAGCCGTCGAAGACGTAAAGAAAAACGGCCACCTGGCAGAAAACGATGAGCACCCAGGTTGTGTAGGCGTAAAGCCGCCCGGCGGGAGTCCGGTAGCGGATCCCCGCTTCGAAGTCGAGATGACGTTCACGGCACCAGCCCGCAACGCCGCCGACCGCCCTGCGGAGTGAGGACACAATAACACCATCAGACGCGGAAGACCAACCGGACATTTTTCAGCTTTCATTCTGGAGGAAAAACACCAGTGTCATTTTACTGAAAAACGGCGGAAACATCAGCCGGAAACTTAAAATTTTTTGCGGAATGCTTGAATTTTTTTGCCGCTTTGTGATATAATCCGTAAAATTGGTGGATTTTACGGCAAAATAAGACCTGTTTAAAACCTTTCCTGAGGCTTGTACGTCTCTACCGGTGTTACACTTAAACCGGTTGATGTTTCGACCGGAACACTTCACAAAAAAACAGAAAAAGGAGCGGAAATGAAGTCCTGGACTCGCGGCAGAACATTACTTGCAGGCATAAGTCTGATCATTTTAACGGTTTGTACCGTTTTGTCACAACCGCCTCGGAGGATTCCGGTTCCGGCGGGAGGTCAAACGAATCCCTCCATTAATGTTCCCAAGGAAATCAACATGCAAAATCCGATTCCCGACTGTGAAAAATACATGAGTGCCGGTCTTTACAAGGAAGCCTTTGACGCTCTTGAAAAATGGACGCTTGATCCGAATGCCGATCCCAAAACCGTCGGACACGGTTTCATCCTGGCGGTTGACTGTCTGTTCCGGCTGAATCACCCGGCGGAGACGGACGAATACCGTGACCGTGTGCTTGCCGTTCATCGGAAAAACCGGCGTTTGCTGCAAGCGGCGGCAATCAGTCACACAAACAGCTCTTATTCTTACGGATCTCTTATTGACGGTAAATTTGTCCGTGGAAGTCGTGACGGCGAGCAAGTCAATTCAACGGACCGGGATTTTGTTCAAAGCATGCTGTTATACCATGAAGCAATGCCGTTGGTGTTGCAAGAGGACAATAAATCCGAGGTCGCCTCCTTTTTTTATGAATTTTCCGGTCTTTTTACGCATCCTAAAAACTATTATCAAAAAGAAGAGTGGAAAATGCAGACTCTGACGGATTTGTCGGGGATGCTTCCTGATTATGAGCCGATGAGATACGGTAACGGCGGTGAGACGGTTTACGCTCCGGTGGATGCCGACGGCAATCCGGTTTATTATGACGTGCCGGACAGTTTTGAAGCGGCAAAGAATGACGGCGAACGCTGGCGCTGGTGTCTTGAAACGGCGGTCGAAAATGACCGTGCGATACTGAAGTCCGTGCTGTTGAGCCGTGCGGCGTTTGCACAGAGTCAGTTCGGCGAAAACACGCTTTCCGAGGATCTGCCGTTTCTCCGTTCGCCGCAGGAGGACCGGACGGAAGGGAAATCCGGCATTTTTGCGTTACACACGTTGGGCGATCATGAAACCATCGCGAAACTGGCGGGCGGTGTCAAACGGTTCCCATTGCGGGACGACTATAACTACATTGCACTCTACAAGCAGCTTGCTGAAGAGGGACCGGAGGAAAGAATTTCCGCATGGACGGCATTGGCTCATATTTACCAAAACCGCCGGCAGTTTGAAACGGCGGCAAAATATTGGCAGCTCCTGTTTGACGAATTTCCGCTGAAAGAGAAAAATCTTCGGGAAAGCTGGAAAATCAGCCGCGATCAGATTCTCGGAAATTGGGGGCGTTTCGAGCAGACTCAGGCCGCCGCGCACGGAAAAGGAACCGACCTGACGTATGTTTTCCGCAACGGCAAGGCGGTGACTTTTACGGCAAACGAAATCAAAATTCCGGCACTGATTGAAGACATCAAGGCATACCTCCGCAGCAAGCCGAAACAGTTGGACTGGAATAAAATTACGGTGGATCAGATCGGCTACCGGCTTGTGAGGAATGACCAAAAAGATGACGCGGGCAAGTATCTCGGACGTGAAACGGCAAAATGGACGGTACCGCTCAAGCCTGCAAAAAAACATTTCGACACCAATGCCGTCATCACGATGCCGATGACAACCGGCGGGGCCTATCTCGTCAAGGCGGAAATGGAGGACGGCAATACCGATTACATTATCGTTTGGATCCACGACACTGCGATTGTGCAGAAACAGCTGGATCAAAAGATTTTGTTTTACATCGGCGACGCTCAAACCGGAGCACCTGTCGCCGGGGCGAAGATTAGCGCTTTCGGGTACAGAATGGAGAATGAAAACGGACGGCACAAATACGACATCACGGAAAAAACATTTAAGACGGACAATACGGGGCTGTCGATCATCAATGAAACACCCGACACCCCTTCTCAAACGTTACTCAACAATCGTTATCAATGGATGCTCACGGCCGCAACGCCGGACGGACGGTTTGCATACAGCGGTTTCAACGGCATTTGGTATGCGAACCGGTATGATTCGGAATACAACACCGTCAAAGCGTTTTTCATTTCCGACCGTCCGGTTTACCGTTCCGGGGATACGGCGGAATACAAATTCTGGGTCGGTACGGCAAAATACGATCAGCCTTATGAGTCGCCGTTTGCGGGGCGGAATCTCTTGATTGAAATCACGTCGCCGCGGGGAGAACGGTTTGCACAAAAGGTTGTCCAACTCGACGCTTACGGCGGTGTTGCGGAAAAAATCGAACTTCCGAAAGATGCGACGCTCGGTGTCTGGAATTTCGGCATCGGAACACCGGTGGAACAAAGCGACGGTACGTATCGCTTCGGATCTCATTACGGCGGCGGTTCTTTTCGTGTGGAGGAGTACAAAAAGCCGGAATATGAAGTGACGGTGGACGCGCCGAAAGAGCCGGTCATGCTCGGCGGCAAGGTGACGGCGAAGATTACGGCAAAGTATTATTTCGGCGCACCGGTGACCAACGCGAAAGTCAAGTACAAAGTGCTGCGGACGAAACATAACGCCGACTGGTATCCGATCCGTCCGTGGGACTGGTTTTACGGGAACGGTTACGGATGGTTCGGCTATGATTACGATTGGTACCCCGGCTGGAAAAGCTGGGGCTGCCGCCGTCCGGCGTTCCGGTGGTTCCCGCGAAGTCACGAACAACCGGAAGTCGTCGCCGAACAGGAAGTTTCTCTCGGTGAAGACGGAACGGTTGATGTGACGTTCGACACCTCATTTGTCAAGGAGATGTTCCCGAACGACGATCAGAAATATGAAATCACGGCGGAAGTCGTTGATCAATCGCGGCGTACCATTGCCGGTCGCGGAAACGTGCTGGTCGCGAAAGAGCCGTTCAAGGTGTACGCATGGGGGAATCGCGGGTATTATCAGACCGGCGATCCGATTCGCGCGGAATTTCAGACGCGGCGGCTCGACGGCAAACCGGTCGCCGGCAAGAGTGTTGTCAGGTTGTACAAAATCACGTATGACACAGGCCGGGACGATGACAGCAAAACCGCGTCGCCGTTGGAATCGCTTGTCCACACGGAAAACATGGATTTGAACGAAGCCGGCACAGGACATTTGAGTCTCTCGGCGGCGCAGCCGGGGCAGTACCGTATCGTTTGTTCCGTCACGGATCATGCCGGTCACACTCAGGAGGGCGGTTATCTTTTCTCCGTGCGGGGAGCAGGGCAAACGAATGCCTCATTCCGGTTCAACGCACTGGAACTCATTCCGGACAAGGCGGAATTTGTACCCGGTGAAGAGGTCGGACTTTTGGTCAATACGAACCGTCCCGGCTCAACGGTTCTGCTGTTTGTGCGTCCGGCCAATGGGGTCTGTCTTCCGCCGCAGATGCTGAAAATCGCGGGGCAAAGTACGACGGTCAAGATTCCGGTCACTCCACGCGACATGCCGAACTTCTTTGTCGAGGCGGTCACGATTTCCGACGGGCATGTGTTCAGCGAAATCAAGGAACTGGCCGTGCCGCCGGCGAAGCGGATTCTCCATGTCGAAGTCCGCCCGAATCGCGAAACGTACAAACCCGGCGAAAAGGCAAGTGTCGAGCTTGTCGTGACCGATGCCGACGGCAAGCCGGTCGCCGGACAAAACGTTGCCGCGATTTACGACAAGTCGGTCGAATCCATTTCCGGCGGCTCGAATGTCGGCGACATCCGGGAGTTCTTCTGGAAGTGGCGGCGGACTCATCATCCGAGTACGCAAAGCAATCTGGAGCGTTACTTTCACAACATCACTCCGCCGGACAGCCCCGGTATGGAAACATTCGGGATATTCAGAAACTTCGCGGCAATCCCCTCCTCGACAATGACGAGAAGAAGCAGCGGTATGAATGTGTTGGGCGCTTCCTCCGGCGACCGCTGGAGGACCAGTATGAGGGGCAGTATTGAAAATGGCCCCGTGATGGAGGCGGAAGCTGTTAATGAGTCTCTGCCTGTTAAGCTGGATGCGATCTCTCTGGCTAAGAGACAGGACTCCGGTAATATGGCGCAGGCGGCACCTCCTGCGGCGATGGACGATTCCGGCGGCGGTCCGCAGCCGTTTGCGGAGGCGGCGGTCCGAAAGGATTTTGCCGACACCGCTCTTTGGGTCGGAGCCATCGAAACCGACCGCGACGGAATCGCCAAGGTCGAACTTTCGATGCCGGAAAATCTCACAACATGGAAAATCAACATCTGGTCCATGGGACACGGCACCCAGGTCGGTTACGCCGCCACGGACGTGATCACCCGCAAGGATTTGATTCTCCGAATGCAGACGCCGAGATTCCTGACGCAGCGGGACGAGATTCTGCTCACCGCCAACGTACACAATTATCTGCCGACGGAAAAGAAGGTTCAGGTTTCACTGGAGATGGATTCCGGTGTGACCTTGGTGGAGCCTGGTGATCAGGTGTGGATTGTGACGATTCCGGCGAACGGTGAAAGCCGTATCAATTGGCTTGTGGAAGCGGCGGAGACGGGAGACGCTGTCGTGCGGATGAAGGCCCTCACCGAGGAAGAGTCGGACGCCGTGCAGATGACCTTCCCAATTCAGATACACGGAATGCTCAAACAGGAGGCTTTCAGCGGAGTGATCCGTCCGGCGGAAACAAGCGGTAAAGTGAAACTGACGGTTCCCAACGAACGGATTGCGGAACAGTCGAAACTGACCGTGCGGTTCTCGCCGACGCTTGCCGGCGCGATGATCGACGCACTGCCGTATCTGACCGACTATCCGTATGGCTGCACCGAACAGACGCTCAACCGGTTTTTGCCGACCGTCATCACGCAAAAGATTCTGATTGATTCCGGAGCGGACCTCGCGGCACTCGAAAAGTCTCACGCGAACCTCAACGCTCAGGAACTCGGCGATCCGGCGGAACGTGCCAAACAGTGGCAGCGCAGCAAACTTTCGACACGGAATCTTCCGGTTTACAGCATGGAGGAAGTGCGGAAAATGACGGAGGTCGGCGTGAAACGTCTCACCGAAATGCAGCTCTCTGACGGCGGCTGGGGTTGGTTCAGCGGTTACGGGGAACATTCCTCGGCACATCTGACAGCGCAGGTGGTCCACGGTTTGCGGATTGCGAAACAGAATGATGTTGCGGTGAATGAAGAGGTGATTCAACGCGGGGTCAGGTGGCTGCACAGGTATCTCAAAGAACAGGTTCAATTTCTCAGAAACGCGGAACTTCCCGAAGAGCAGCGTCGAAAAGTTACATGGAAACAGGACGCGGATAATATTGATGCGTTTGTCTGCATGGTTTTGTCGGATTCCAACCGCCTTGGCGAGATGCCGCCGGAATTGCGGGAAATGCGGGATGATCTCTGGCGTGACCGGGCGAAACTGTCGCTTTACGGTGTCGCCATGTATGGAATCGGACTGGGATTATGGGGAAATGATTCCGACCGGGAACGTATGGAAATGTGTCTCCGTATGCTGGAACAGTATCTCGAACAGGACGATGAAAATCAAACGGCACGGCTGAACCTCGCCGGTACGGGAAACTGGTACTGGTGGTGCTGGTACGGCAGCGAGTTTGAAACACAGGCGATGTATCTCAAACTCCTCATGCGGGTCAATCCGAAATCCGAAGTTGCTCCGCGGCTGGTCAAATGGCTCCTCAACAACCGCAGACACGCGACGTACTGGAATTCGACCCGCGACACGGCTCTTTGTGTGGAAGCGTTTGCCGATTTTCTGCGTGCCACCGGTGAGTCGAAACCGGACATGACGCTTGAGGTGCTCCTCGACGGTAAGACCGTTAAGACGGTGGAAATCACACCGGAAAACATGCTGACGCTCGATAACACCTTCGTTCTTGAAGGGACGGAACTCACCGCCGGACCGCATGAAATCGAACTGCGGCGCCAGGGAACGGGACCGGTTTATTTCAATGCGTATCTTGAAAACTTCACGCTTGAGAACATGATTGCCGCCGCCGGACTTGAAGTCAAAGTTCAGCGGCGTTACTGGCTGCTGACACCTGTCGAAAAGCTTCAAAACACCGCCGGACGGAATGGTCAGGTTGTTTCGCAAAAAGTGGAAAAATACGACCGTTCCCTCCTGGAAAATCTTGCGGAACTCAAAAGCGGTCAGCTTGTCGAAATCGAATTGATTGTCGAGAGCAAGAACGATTACGAGTCGCTGATGATTGAGGACATGAAGCCGGCAGGGTTGGAACCGGTCGAAGTCCGCAGCGGTTACAACGGCAATCCGCTCGGAGCGTATGTGGAGTACCGCGATAACCGTGTGACTTTTTTCGTGCACCGCCTGCCGCAGGGAACGCACAGTGTGAGTTACCGGATGCGTGCCGAACAGCCCGGAATATTCAGTGCGCTGCCGTCAAAGATTGAAGCGATGTACGCTCCTGAACTCAGGGGGAACTCAGGGGAACAGAAAATCCGCGTCACAGATTGACCGGTCGCGAGCCGCGACGCCAACGTCGCACGTTGGATCGCACTTGTCTTCCGGTTGCGCGGTCGGCGTTCATTGTCATTTTTTTCCCGTCGTTCCGGCAGCGTGGCTCGCGGCCGGGATCCAACGCCCTCGCGTTGGCCGCCGGAGCGAAAGGAGCAGACGGTTTTGCCGAGGGATGGGCTAACGTTTATACACAAATCCCGGTGGATAATTTTTCCGATGTATTGTATTTAAATTGTTCAGAAATGATTACCTTTGCAGAAAACCACAAAAGAGATAACCATATGCAAACCATAGATATATTTAATCGCCTCCCGGACAAACGTTTGGGAAAAAGGGGGCTCTACTCCTATCGTTTATTGTCGACAAAGCGTGTGTAGTGATGCACAAGATAGACCATT
>JAISQK010000297.1 GCA_031274255.1 Planctomycetaceae bacterium
CTCTGTTTCTCTTATCTCCTTTCGGAACATCTTTTCGGAAGGAGAGTTTTTAATGTCAATAATACTAAGATACTATAATTAAGGAGATTTTCATGAATCGGTTTGTGTGTTTTATTTTATTTTGCGCGGTGCTTGGAATGACAGCCGGATGCGGCTCGAAGAATCAGAAAGTGTCAGGAAAAGTCACCTTTACGGACGGTTCGCCGTTGACAACGGGAATCGTCTGTTTTGTTGCGGAGGATGGCAGTACCGGACGGGGGGAAATCGCTTTGGACGGCACGTATGTCATGGGGTTCGAGTCGGAGAAAAACGGGATTCCCAAAGGCGGAACCTACCAGGTGTCGATCATCAACGCTCTGAAGGAAGAAGGAACGGATAAAACAGGGATGCCGATCCTGAAACCGCTCATCAATAGAAAATACGACAACGTCAAAACTTCCGGCTTGACATTTATCGCCGACGGAAAAAGCAAGACTTTTGACATCACCGTGGAACCGGCAAAATGAGTTTGGAACGATGTTACTTTATCGGGATAGCAACTTCTTTACCGGTGTTTTTGACGTTGATCACTTGAGAACCGTTGAGCATCACCTGAAATTTGGCCCCGTAAGGAACATCTGAAATGGTGGCTTGCGTCTTTGTCATCTTGACACGGAACGGCGAAATGATCCGTGCCGAACCGTCAACAGCCAGACTCAGCCCGTCCGGCGGAGAATCCAACAGCATCCGCAAACTGAAAATCGACGCCGGATTGATGTGCCACGAGAAAAATTCCTGCGTTTCCAGTGAAAAACCGTTCGGCAGACATCCGATGTAGTTTCCCGATTCGATTTGCAGCGACTCCGCCGCATGAAGGATTCCCCGCGCAATCATTTGCCAGTCCAACGTCTGGTCGTAACGTGCCAATTGCGCCAGGGAATAGCCGTAAACCGCTCCGGAAACCGGCCGCGGCGTTCCAAACCAGATCGGATAAACACGGTCGGAAGCTCCGTATAACGCGATGGTCGAGTACAGCATTTTCGGACGGTCGCTCCACAAATAAACGAACGGCAAACCGGTAATCGCCCATTTTTTCGCGGCTTTCAGATAATGTTCGTCCCATGAATATTCATACGCCTGAATGTTTGCGGTGATAAGATAGGCACAACACAAAAGGTCAGGGACATGCAACGGCGTTTCCCAAAAATGCGCCCCGCGGGGAACGGTTAATTGGTTGACCGTTTTAAGAATCTTCTTGCAGCATTCAAAGGCATCCTGATTCCCGGTCATCAGAGCGAAGGAGCCGAGTTCCACGGCACGCCGGGCTCCAATTCCTACCCGGGGAATCTCCGGGTCCACTTCGGGAAAAGCACTCGGATACTCAAACAAACCGTCCGGCTGTTGTTCGGAGAAGATCTTCAGAATACGGCTGCGGCGATTATCGAACCAGACATAGGCTTTGTTGGAAACGAAATAGGAAGAGTCATTGCTGATGAAAGCTCCCCCCATTTCCAGCATGTCGGACGGCGGAACTTTTCCCGACAGCCGCCAGACAATGGACGCAAAGTCGGAAAACGGTTTTCTCGACCATTCCGGTTCGGCACAGATTCCCCAGCTTGTTCCGTCATTCCCGGCAAGCGGTCCGGTGAACGCCGCAAGGTTGAGCTTCCTTTGTTCCGCCGCAGACCGCGGTGCCGGAGGAATTTCAGGGAGTCCGTGATGTTTGACCGCCCAGAGAACGGCATCGGAAATCTCTCCCTGTCCGTACCAGACGGTTGCGTGACACTCTTTTTCCCCCTTCAGAGACATCCGGTGGTCCATCGTAGCGTCCAACTGATTGGGGGTGAGAAATGTCGGTTGAAGCGTCATGTCGTCCCAGGTCATGGCAATAACCCCCCGGGTGGTCTGAAACGCCATCAAAGGCATTGTGATCCAAAGTTTCCGCGGCTCAAAACGGTCACAATACGGAGCGATGATGTCAATGTCCTGCGAGCTGCTTTCCCCGGCGTCAAGAAATTCGCACCCTGCCATCAGTGCCTCACGCATGGTGCCGATTCCCCGAAGTACCGGGCCTTCGAACGGTTCGTTCTTTGTTTGAATACGGATTTGGGCGGTTTCTCCGGTAACATGGATTTCCATTTTTCCCTTGTCGGACTGAAATTTCACCGATGTTTCATTTTGCCAGACCGGTTTCCATTTGGGAATGAAACCGTCTTGATGCATCAATGGCGCAAGAATCGCAATTGTTTCGATACCGTCCATGATGCGTCCCATACTGCCGTCCGGAGCGATTTCGAGACGGTTTTTTCCCAAAGCAAGGGGAATCCATTCGACATTGACAACCGGGTTGTAATGGAATGCCGCCAAGGAAAACGGAGGATAGTTCTCCGGCTCAATCCGCAACGGATACTTGACCAACGCTCCCTGATAAGCCGGCTCCACCGTTAAATCGGCTGTTTCGTGTTGCCCGAGGGTGTAATCGGTGTCTGCAACGCGAAATTTCACGTTGTCATTATTCCTGTTGATAAGAATGAAGTGCAGCTTATCTCCGACATGCCGGATGCTTTTCACAGACAACGGATGAAACATCTGAACCCAAAGTTCAATGGAATCCAGTTCCCATCTTCCTGCCGCCGCCTTGAATTCAATGGAAAGATTGGTCATGGTGCCGATCACCGGCAGAAGTGTTTCATATTCATTCCAT
The DNA here is from genome assembly GCA_031274255.1 of Planctomycetaceae bacterium. GTDB lineage: Bacteria > Planctomycetota > Planctomycetia > Pirellulales > Thermoguttaceae > WRMR01. Next base: position 2,684 of record JAISQK010000297.1, read on the forward strand.
TGACCGTCGGGATTGAGCGTGATGTGAACCTGTTTGTCATTACTGGGACGCGGTGAACCCGCCGAAAGCCAGAACAGCTTGATTTGTGAAGGCGTCTTTGTACGGATTTTCAGATTCACTCGCACCATTCCGCGGGGAAGGTCAAAATTTTTATAAAGACACGGAGCACTTCCTTCCGCGACAATGGTCAGAACGCTGCTTTTGACAAAACTCCGATAGTTTCCTTTCAGCATGTTCCAGTCTTCCAAGTCATGTTCAAAATCCTGAAGATGGACAAACCGTTCAAACCGCCGCTGTTGGAAACCGATACCGGAATTTTCCTGCTCCTGTTCGGAGGAATTTTGTTCCGCTTTCTGAGAATTTTGCGAAAAAACAGCACAAGCGGAGATTCCAATGACGAAAACGGAAGTCAAAAATGTTGATTTGGTGAACATGACAGTTTTACAAAAAACGCGGTTCTATCATAACATGTTGTGTGATTGAGAGTTCCGGCAAAATATTTTCCTTAATCATTAAGGTTTTACTGCGGCAGGAGACACAGGAAACCGCCTTTCTTCTCTTACCGGGAATAAAACCTCTACGAAATTATACCCTATTTTGAGAGAGGATACGCTTTTTTCCAAAATCAAAGGAGAAAAAAGGCCGCCATTTGAATGATTATCTGAAAAACAAAGAGTCTTAACGGCTTGCGAAAAATCGGCTTTTGAGTATAATATGTCTGTTTCCTGATTGTTGTGAGTGCGGAACGCTCTGTTTCCAACAGCGGTTCCTGACAGTTAAAAATTTATAGAGGGGGTGCCCATTGTCGTCTGACGATTCGTTTCCTGTTGATGATGACCGTTCTTCACAAAATGGCGGTAATACCGGTGAAGATTCCCATTCTTCCGGCGCGGAGGGAGTGCCGATGAAGCTGGATTTTCATGCAGGAAAGGTTGTTCAGCTTTCCATCGAAGACGAACTGAAGGGGAGTTACCTCACTTACGCCATGAGTGTCATTGTCAGCCGGGCGCTGCCGGATGTCCGTGACGGACTGAAGCCGTCCCAACGGCGTGTTCTCGTGGCGATGAACGATCTGAACCTCGGTCCGGGGTCAAAACGGTACAAATGTGCCAAGATTTCCGGCGACACCAGCGGTAATTATCACCCGCATGGCGAAGGAGTCGTTTATCCGACCCTTGTCCGAATGGCTCAGGATTGGAACATGCGTTATGTTCTGATCGATAAACAGGGGAATTTCGGCTCCATTGCGGGGCTTCCTCCGGCGGCCATGCGGTACACGGAGGCAAGAATGTCGGTTTTCGCCTCCATGATGCTGGAGGATATTGAATATGACACCGTTGATTTCATTCCGACCTATGACGACAGCCGGACAGAACCGACGGTTTTGCCTTCCAAGTTTCCCAACTTGCTTGTCAATGGTGCCGTCGGGATTGCCGTCGGGATGGCGACGAGTATTCCGCCGAACAATCTTGGGGAAGTCTGCGATGCGGCTGTAGCGGTGATTGACGATCCGGCCGTTTCCCCGCTTGAACTGCTGAAAATCTGTCCCGGCCCTGATTTTCCGACCGGCGGCATTATCTGCGGAAGGTCCAGCATCCGCAAAGGTTATCTCACCGGACGCTCTAACATCGTTGTGCGGGCGAGGGCGACGATTGAAGAAGTCAACAAGCGGTACAGAATCATTATTTCCGAAGTGCCTTATCAACAGGCCCGCGACCGTGTCGAGGAAAAAATCGCCGAAATGGTCCATGCCGGAAAAATCGTCGGCATTTCCAACATGCGTAACGAGTCCGACCTGACGGAACCGGTACGGCTTGTTCTGGAACTGAAACGGGACGCCGACCCTGATGTCGTCCTGAATCAGCTCTATCAGTTCACAACGCTTCAGGACACCTTTTCAATCAATCTTCTGGCTCTCGTCGACGGCAAACCGAGGGTCATGTCGTTCAAGGAGATGGTCGAAGAGTTTCTCCGTCACCGGCTTGCGGTTTTGCGGCGCCGAACCGAATTTCTTCTTGCCCGTGCAAGAAAACGCAAACACACCGTCGAAGGGCTGATGATCGCCCATGCCAACATCGACGAAGTGATCCGCGTTATTCGGATGTCGAAAACACAGTCCGAAGCAAAGGAACGCTTGATGACCATTGAGTGTCCGTCCTCCATGCTCCACCGTGCGCTGGGCGATACCGGTTTTGAGTCGTTCCAGTCGGAAAACGGCGAGGCGGAGTTTTACACACTTTCCCCGATTCAGGCGGACGCCATTTTGCGGATGACATTGGGACATCTGGTCAATCTGGAGCAGGAAAAGCTCGGAGAAGAGTACAACAATCTCCTCAGTGAAATTACGGAGCATTTGCGGCTCCTTTCCGATGACAAAAACATCCTTGAATTGATCCGTACGGAGCTTCTCGAAATGAAGCGGAAGTACGGTGACAAACGGCGGACGGAAATCACCGGAGAAGAACTCACCGATGTTGACATTGAAGACCTCATCACCGAAGAAACGATGGTGGTGTCGATCAGCCGCGCCGGTTATATTAAACGCACGCCGCTTGCAGTCTATCGCGCCCAAAAGCGAGGCGGCAGGGGACGCATCGGAGCGAAAGTCGATGAGGAAGACCCCATTGAGCATCTTTTTGTGGCCACGACACACAATTATCTTCTCTTTTTCACGAATAAGGGGAAGGTTTACTGGCATAAAGTCTACAATCTGCCGCAGCTCCCGCCGACCTCCAAGGGACGTGCGATAGTCAATATGCTGAACCTTGACGAAGGGGAGGAAATTGCCGATTGCCGTGCTGTTAAGAATTTTGACGCACCGGATCATTATCTTGTTTTTGCCACGAAAAACGGACTCGTCAAGAAAACCGCTCTTTCCGCGTTCCGGCGTCCTCTCAAAGGCGGACTGATCGCGATTCGGCTCAAAGAGGACGACATGTTGATAGACACAGCCGTCACCGGGCCGGGGGATGAACTGATCATGTCCACCGCGAACGGCATGGCGATCCGGTTCCGGCACACGGACGCCCGGTCGATGGGACGTGCCGCCAGCGGAGTGAAAGGAATCAGACTCCGCAAAGGGGACCACGTTGTCGGTATGGTGGTTGCGTCACCGGACATGTCGCTGTTGACTGCATGTGCCAATGGTTACGGAAAACGGACTCCCATTGGTCCGAATGCGTCTCCTGAAGAAGAAAAACCTGCCTTGGATGAGGAACTTTTGGAAAACGGGAATCTTTTGGAAACGGAGGAACCGGAGACCGATCAAGAAAATACCGATCAGGAAAATGATGTGGAAACGGATTCGGAAAATAGTGAGGACTCTGAAGCGGACACCAACAAGAGTTACCGGACCAAACACCGCGGCGGACTCGGACTCCGTGACATCAAGGCGACCAAACGGAACGGCCCGGCCATTGGAATTGTGCGGGTTCACGATGACGACGAAGTGTTAATGATTTCCGCACAGGGACAGATTCAGCGGATCGCCGTTTCCGACATCCGCATCATGAGCCGCAACACTCAGGGGGTTCGGATCATGACGCTTGATGAGGGGGATACCCTCGCAGCGGTCAAGCGGATTCCGAAAACTCCGGGGCTTGCGGAAGAGGGGACAGCGGAAGAAACGCCGGATGATAACACAAACGATATTTCCGTGGAATAGTGAAAGGAGACCTGTTCCGTCAGGTGTCGAAGCGACCGCTGAATTCTGAGGAAGAGAATTTTCGTCACGTATTTTTCAGAACCAGCCAGTCTCCCAATGAAGGAAAGAGTTGGGAAATGGAAAACAATAATCTTGCTTTCCAGGGAACAACCAGTTCCGGTTTGCGTTTTTCACAGTATTTTAGAATTTTCGCCGCCAACCAGTGCGGATCAATCGTGCCGACGTGGACCCCGGCTCCCGGCGCAAGTGCTTTTTCCGGAATGTCTTGCGTCCCTTCCAGTTTGTAGAGACGCTCTCCGGACCGCTTCAGCGGCCCCGGACAGACAAGCAGGGTATGGATTCCTTCCGGTCCAAGTTCGAGCCGGAGTTGTTGAGAAAACGCCGCCACCGCAAACTTCGACACCGGATACGCCCCGACCCATCGGGAGGCACTTTTGGCCGCCAACGAACCGATGTTGACGATATGTCCTTTTGCCGTAAGGAGATGCGGAATCGCCATTTGGGTACAGCGAATCGTCCCCAAAACATTCAGGTCGAGCAAACTTTGGAATTGCTCGATTGTTGTATCCGTAATTTTGCCTCGCATGGAACGTCCGGCATTGTTCACTAAAACATCCAGTTTACCAAAACGGATAAGCGTTTGTTCGAAAATCCGCTCAACATCCGGCTGTTTTGTGATATTCGCACGGATAGAAAGTGTTTCGATTTTCAACGATGCCATTTTCTGCTCCGTTTCGGCCAGAGAATCTTCCTCCAATGCGGCAATGGCGATTTTGGCGCCCGCTCTGCCGAACATTTCCGCAATGACTTGGCCGAATCCGCTTGCTCCGCCGGTCACCACCACAACTTTATCCTGCCAATAGCTCACAATCCCCTCCGGACATAGTATTTATTTTTGACAATATGATATGGGGATTATATAGGGTTCCCGTTCGGTTTCAAGCCGACCGTTGCAAATGAGATTGAATGAATGCGGCGGTATTATTTGTTCCGTCCGAGAAATCACAAAACAAACTGAAGAAATCGGGTTGGCAATGGTCGCGATACAATCAACACCGGTAACGAAAGCGATAATATTGAATACAAACCCACAAACAGAATCCAAGATTATCATTCCCGGCCATTTTGGAAAAGAATGAAATTTTTGCTATTTACACGCCGGACAAAACAGGGAATACCATAATACGATCCTTGGCGTTTGGAGAAAACGCCGGACCGTATCATTCAATAAAAATAAATAAGAAACCGGAAACAGTGTTGTACCGGTAGCTTATGCCGCATCATAACGCTGCGACTTCATGTCCGACCAGTTTCTTTTATAGTGAAGAGCTTCCAAAAGTTCGGTGAGCGTCAATGTCCGGTTATCCAGTTCGAGCGGGATTTCCATTCCCGGATCACAAACGAGGTCAACCGTACCATCCTCACCGACCAATTCATCAAATTCACGCAACAGTCCATCCTGAACTGCTTGACGAACGAGGTGTCCACGGGTTGCCGAAACATCGCCGGCACGATCGCCCAAACTGTCCGCAGCCCGTTTCGCCAAAGCAGGGAGATACTCACTCGCTATTTCCACAATACGCGGTGTATAAACTTTGACTTGCATATTCTCACTCCAATGATATTAAGCTTCTCGATATTTACGAACGGATCCGTTTTTGAAACATCCTCCATGACAAACGGAATCCAACAATCATCCATGACGTTCGTAGGAGCATTATCGACAAATCCCGCTCGTACTGTTGAGCATTTTTTACGGATTTTTCCAGCGGTTGGAAATCACTCATTCAGGACTTGGAAAAATATTGCACAAAATGAATAAAATCTCAAAAATTATTGACGATACCGGTGTTGTAATCTAAACTTACGGTGTTCACAAAGTTCAGTTGTACTGCCGGAACCCTCATTTGCGGCAAACAGGTGTTGGTTCCGGCCTTTTTATCTCTCGAAATCTCATGTCGCTATTTCAGTCTATTCTATTGATTCTCACGTCGGGAATCATTCTTTTTACTGCGTTGGGAGCGGTTTATCAGATGTTTTTCGGACTGATTTACGTTTTTTGTTGCAAAAAAAGGAACTTTCATCAGACGCCGATTCACTTTTTCACGATTTTGATTCCTGCGCACAATGAATCTGATGGATTGAAACCGGTTCTGGAACGTTGTCTGAATCTCGACTACCCTCATGAGCTTTATCGGATTGTTGTTGTGGCGGATAATTGCACAGATAAAACCGCTCAAGTCGTCCGTAACAGTGGTGTGGAGTGTCTGGAACGGTTCGACGAGCGGAAACGCGGCAAGGGGGAAGCTCTGGCTTGGTCGATTCCGCAAATCCTTGCCGGTAAAACAGATGCGATTATGATCCTTGATGCCGACAGTTATCTCGAACCGTTGACACTTCAAGTGTGTGATGGAGAACTTCAGAAGGGGAATCATGTTGTACAAATTTCCTACCTCGCGGCTGATCCGGACAACTCATTCCGCTGTTACGCTTTGGCGTTGGCTCGGTTTATCGAAAATCAGCTTTACCATTGGGCAAAGTCCAAAGTCGGTTTAGCGGCATTTCTGACCGGTTCCGGGATGGTGTTTCACCGTGAAATCCTCGAAAAATATCCCTGGCAAAGCAACGGACTGACGGAAGATTTTGAATACTGCCTGGATTTAATCAAACATGGCGTTACTCCGGTTTTTGCGGGAGACGTGGCTTTGGAGTCACCGTTTTCCGCCGAAACAACTCAACTCACCGTACAGCGTACCCGTTGGATTTCCGGCGGGTTGGATGCTTTACGGCATTCTGCATTTCCACTGATTTGGAAAGGAATCAGAGAATGGAATCTGATTGCTCTTGACACGGGAATCTCCATGTTTTTTATCAGCCGTCCGCTTGTGATAGGTCAGGTTTTGCTTTCCGGACTGCTGGCAGTGGGGTGTCTCCGGTTTGCGCCGTCGATGGGGGCTAACTTATTGACGGCGATTTGGGGAGGAATCGTTTTTGTTTATTTTTCCTATGTTTTGCTGGGAATATTTGCGATGAGGCTCACCAAACGCCGGATGAAATTTCTATGTCTTTTGCCGATTTTTGTGCTACGGTATTTCGGTATTGCGGTGAAATCCGTATTGCAACGTCCGAAAAAATGGGAACGCACCCCGCGAAGTCCGATAAAATAACCTGGTTTTGTGATTCTGATTTTACATCCCGCGTAACCTATACCCCTCAACGTTAATAAACATCTATTTTCAAGATAGGTATAAAATGATATAATTCTTGTTTTTTGTCAAGTTTTTTCAGGAGGAAGATGATGTTGCGAGCCAATTATACAGAGGAAGAATGGAAGACTTTTCAACGACTACGTTACAGCTATCCTGACGAACGAGTCATGCGGCGGTTCGAACTCCTTTGGCTGCATGCCTGTGGCAAATTCGCACCGGAAATCGCCCACCTCGTTCGCCAAACACCTCCTACGGTTCGAGGTGTGATGAACTTGTACAAAAAGGGCGGCATCCCACTTGTGACCGCCATGGATTCGTATCACCCCGCGAGTGATCCGGCACAACACCGAAACTCCATTATCAGCGAATTCCAATCACGTCCGCCAAGGAAGCGGCAGCCCGTATCGAACAATG
>JAISQK010000344.1 GCA_031274255.1 Planctomycetaceae bacterium
GGCTGTCTCCTCGTCCGACAGGTTAATGATATACTTTTTGGGTCTCGCCATAATGTCACCGCCTTTCCTGGCAAAGTTTACATTATGTTGTACTAAATGTCAACGAGACAGTACACTAGTCCTTTTTTCCAAAATGTTTGTCCGGAAAACGATTCAATAGATCTCTTGTTTTCATATATCTCTGTTTTTTTCTACAAAGATAATCATTCCCGACCAATTGAAATACGATACAACTAAAATTTATCCACTGGGATTTGTGTATAAACGTTAGAATAAGTCTTCAAAAGTATCCTTTTCGATGTTGCAGGTATTTGAGCATTCCGGCAGTCATGGCGATGGGAATCATGGCTTTGCCGGACTGGGGATTTCGCTCGTCATCTTTCGAGTGGCGTCGGTATTTTGAAATCCACGCGAACATCCGTTCGACAATCCAACGTTTCGGCAAGACCACAAAACCTTTCCCACCAATCGGTCTGAGCACCGTTTGTAAAATCCAGCCGAAACATTGCCTCGCCCCATCGGGCAAGCCCGTTTTTCCGTAGACACTGTCCGCGAAAATCACTTTTAAACGTTGGAATGGACTTCCAACGGCGTTCAAAACAAGTTTTGCACCGTCATCATCCCGGATTGGATGTTTGCCGCAGGAACAACGACTACCATGATCAAACCCAACGGATGCAGAGCGTGTCATGAATATCTTTCCAAATCAAAAACATCATAATAAAACGAGGGAACAGAATACGAACCATATTATCGAGAAAACAAGGTAAATGGTATAGAATATTTGAGCCATTATCAGCGATATCTGGTATAACGGCCAGACGATCCGCTGTACTGCGGAAAATAAAACCGTTCCCGCGGCCGCAACATTCGACATTCACACCGTGAAATATCCTGAAGTGGTATTTGATTTCAATGTTGTCAAACCGGGAATCGCGATTCAGGAAATGTCCCGCAGACAAATCGAAGGCGAAACGGTTATCAAGTTTTCCGTCTCTGTGGACAATCCTGAAGGTGCTGTGTTTTGTGCCCGCGAACTGACACTCATACTGATGGACTCAACGATTCCCCCCCTTTCCATACCTGTTCACTGCTATTATGATAAGAAAATATCATCTCTATGTAGGGATTTTTGCTTTGTTTTTTGGCAAAGCGGCGAAAGACCTGTCAAAAAGTGTTCTAATGAAATCAAACAGCAATGATGAAAATACTTGAAAAACCGGTTCTAAAAACAGGTACCTTGGAAAATCTTGCCGAATACGGAATGTCGCTGGCAACGGAAACACCATTGGAAGACCTTCTGGAAAGTGCCACAAAAATCCGTGAAAAACATTTTGGCCGCAAAATCGAATTTTGTATGATCTCTAATGCCAAATGCGGTTTGTGTCGGAATGACTGTCATTTTTGTTCGCAAAGTGCTCATTACGCGACGGAAATTTCGTCCTATCCGCTCCATTCCGCCGAACAATTGTCACAGGAAGCCTCCTCCGCCGCCGAATGCGGAGCGTTTCACTTCGGAATCGTGACCAGCGGAGCGACACTCACCCGTTTTGAGGTGGAGCAGATTGCCGAATCCGTGCGTGAAATGACGGAAAGCGGCAAAATCAAAATGTGTGCCTCGCTCGGTAAGTTGGAGCGGTCCGCACTTGAAACGCTCAAAGAAGCCGGACTTGTCAGGTACCATCACAATCTGGAGACCTCGGAAGCGTTTTATCCTGAAATATGTACGACGCAACAATGGCGGGACCGTTACAACATGGTGCGGCTCGCCCGTGAGTCGGGGATGGAAGTTTGCAGCGGAACATTGTTCGGCATGGGCGAAACCTGGCAGGACAGAATTGATTTGGCTTTGACGCTGCGTGAGTTGGAAGTGACGTGTGTGCCGATGAACTTTTTGCACGCGCATCCGGGAACGCCGCTCGCGGAGGAACCGCCGCTTTCCGCCGACGAGGCTCTGAGAATCATCGCGGTGTACCGGCATCTTTTACCGGAAACGTCGTTGCGGATTTGCGGCGGACGTCCGAAGATTCTGGCGGAAAAGCAATCCATGATGTTTGCCGCCGGTGCCGACGCCGTAATGACCGGAAATTATCTGACGACAAGCGGCATCACACCGGAAACCGATGCCCGAATGGTGGAGCAGCTCGGTCTTTCACTACTGAAGTTATAAATCATGGCAAAAACAGCGTTCATTACGGGAATCACCGGTCAGGACGGAACCTATCTGGCGGAGTTTCTGCTTCAGAAAGGATACGTTGTTCATGGACTGAAGCGGCGGAGTTCGCAGGAAAACACGCATCGGATTGAAGAAATGCTCAGGAGGCATCAAGCCCTCCATCCGGAATTTCATCTTCACGACGGAGACTTGACGGACAGCACGAATCTATTGCATCTTGTGGAAACGGTTCAGCCGGACGAGATTTACAATCTGGCGGCGCAGTCGCATGTTCAGGTTTCGTTCGGGACGCCGGAATACACTTCGGATGTCAACGCTCTTGGAACACTGCGGCTGTTGGAAGCGGTCCGTCAACTCCAGTTGACGGAAAGGACGCGGTTTTATCAAGCATCCACGTCAGAGCTTTTCGGGAAAGTCCGGGAAACGCCGCAAAATGAAAACACGCCGTTCTATCCGCGAAGTCCTTATGGGGCCGCCAAACTTTACGCATATTGGATTACGGTCAATTACCGCGAGTCATACAAGATTTTTGCCTGCAATGGGATTTTATTCAATCACGAAAGTCCGTTCCGCGGAGAAACATTTGTCACAAAGAAAGTCACTCAAGCGGCGGCAAGAATTCATCTCGGTCTGCAGGAGAAACTTTCGCTCGGAAACCTTGACGCTCAGAGAGATTGGGGCTATGCACCGGATTTTGTCGAGGGAATGTGGCTGATGTTGCAACAGAATACGCCCGACGATTATGTGCTTGCCACCGGGGAAGCCCACAGTGTCCGTGAACTGGCGGAACGTGCTTTTGCGGAAACGGGAATTGGCATCAATTGGACAGGCCGCGGGATTGAGGAAAAAGGAATCAACCGCGACACCGGCAAAGTGATCGTCGATGTCAACCCGGAGTTTTACCGTCCGGCGGAAGTCGAGTTTCTCTTGGGGGACCCTTCCAAAGCGAAAAACAAACTCGACTGGCGCCCGCGGCACACGTTTGAGGAAATTGTCCGTGAAATGGTGAAATTTGATCTGCGTGAAACACAAAAGGAGATTTTTCTCCGTAACAACGGCTATTCCGTACCGTGACCCAAAGGAACCGCAGGCTGTTTCGCAAAATGATGGCTTCGGGGAATCCGGTCCTGTTTGTCCGGCTGATGAATCAGGAATTGGCGGATTTTGTGCCAGTCGACCTCGTCATCCGGTGACCCCATGGCGTCAAAAATCTGGACAACGTGTTCCCAATCCTCTTCATTTTCAATGGTGAAACGGACATTATCCTGATCCAGACCTTCCGGAGCCGGAATCAGTTCGATGGCGTGACCGCTGTTTTCAAGGAAATAAAGTCCCGGAAACTCACGGTAGATCGGATTACTCACCCGTGAAGCCGCGTGCCGTAATGCCTTGACCTGATACCACTCCGGGAACATTCCGAAAGGACGGCCCGCCGCAAAGCAATAGTTTTGAAATTTGTAAGCCGCGTACTGACACGGCGTTTTCTTTTCCGCAGCGTGAATCAAACGATCGACAATCGTAGAGTCGATCAACGGCCAGTCCATTCCGATCAGAACACACGACTCCGCATTGTAGGACTCCAACGCCTCCAAAACCGCTTTGAGCGTTTCGGAACTTTTCGTGAGATAAACAGGAATGTCAGGCGGCGTTATCATCCGGATAAATGCGTTTTCCTCCGAATGATCCGTGACGATAATCACTCCGTTCAGACGGCAGGAGTCCGTCATGTGACGGGCAACCCATTCCAAGACCGGTCTTCCGCTGAGTCTGCGGCCGGCCTGATGTCTTTGACGCTCCGTCGCCAAAAGACCATTAATAATACCAAGAGTTCCTAACATAAAATTGTCCTTTCTTTGTGAAAAAACAGTACAGAAATCCATCATCCGACGCAAAACCTGTATTGACTCTGTACAGTCAAAAGACGACTCCTTGTCCGAAAAAATTTCCCTAATCAGTCAAGTATAACAGACAAATGAAAAAAATCAGCAAGC
>JAISQK010000117.1 GCA_031274255.1 Planctomycetaceae bacterium
ACTTCGCCGTCGGACAATTGGATTTTCGCTTTGCCCGCAACAAATTGATTGACAACAATCGTGTTGCCTTTTTCGGTTGCATAAACGTAACCGGGCAATGACGGCAGGAAGCGGATCACATTGGTCGGGCAACACGCTGTTTCAAAAAACGGCTGACGGTGATGATTGTTATTCTTTACAACATCGTGAGGAGTCGGCTGAATTTTATCAGCTTCAAGCGGATTGACGTAGAAAAAAAGTTTGCCGTCCAGACTGACACCGGATAGCATACCATTGTAAATGACCCGCTCAATAACGTCGGCATACTTCGCCTCACCTGTCAGCATATTCATACGTTGCGTCCAAAAAACCAGACTGATCGCCGCGCACGTTTCGCAGTAGGCGGTTTTGTTCGGCAGTTCGTAATTATTGCCGAACGCTTCGTCTTTGTGCCGCGAACCGATACCGCCGGTGATGTACATTTTTTGATTCACGGTGTTATTCCAAAGTCGCTTCATCGCATCGGTCAAACTTTGATCATTTGTCAAAGCCGCAACATCGGTCGCACCGGAATACAAGTACGCGGCACGAACAGCGTGACCGGCAATTTCCGTTTGCTCACGAATCGGTTGATGATCCTGTGAATACACGCCTCGTATTTTATCACGCCGTTTCGACTGATCGCCGCGAATATCGACGAAATGTTTTGATAAATTCAAATACTTTTCCTTGCCGGTCTGTTGATAAAGTTTCACCAAAGCAAGTTCAATCACCTCACAACCCGGCACGTCAAATTTGGACGTTTTTTTATTGATGAAAACGTCAATAATATGATCCGCGAATTTTTCCGCAACATTGAGCAAAGAATCTTTACCGGTAACTTTTTTGTACGCGACAGCCGCTTCGAAGAGATGACCGGCGCAATACAATTCGTGTTTGCCGACCTGCGTCCATTTTTTGTCCTGTTCGCGCAACGAAAAATAGGAGTTGAGATAGCCGTCCGGCTGTTGAGCGGCGGCAATCCACGCAATCACGTCATCGGCTTGTTTTTCCAACACCGGATCGGGATGGTCGGCAAGAGAATACGCGGTGCCTTCGAGGAGTTTGTAGACATCGGAATCGTTGAAGTAGATTCCTTTGAAGTCGCCGTTCAAGAGTTTTGCGGCTTTGGCAAAATTGGAAATGCGACCGGTTTCTTCACACCATTGATAATTGTGCGGAATCGAAATTTCCCGATTCGTCTTCAGACGCGGCAACCAAAAAGAATCATCAAATTGAACATCGGTAAACGGAACCGCTTGAAATGTCAAGTTCCGCACAACCGGCGAACTTCGCGATTCCTCCGCCGCTCCGCCAGCCGGAGTCAAAACATACACGAACAAAACATACGCGATTGTCCAAACGAATAACAACACTTTTCCGATTTGATTTTTAAGCATAATTTGTTCCTTAAATTTTTTTGGTAGATTGCGTTAAGTGAAGTGATTTTATGTAACAGACTTCCCTTAGCGCATACCTTGTTACGGTTGAGGTTTGGAGGTCAGTTCGATGTTCAATTCCGTTTGACCGGCGGAAATGTCGTACCAGATGCCGCCTTGATTATAGTGTTCGGGAAGAGCGGAGACAAATTCATCCATCTCCTGACCGAACACGATCACTTTTTTCCCGCTTTTCCGCGTTGAAGTCACTTTGACAAGCGTTTTTCCGAGCGGAACTTTTTCCGCCTTGTAAAAACCGTCCGTTCCGATTGGAGTGAACACCCCTTTTCCTTTTCCGGCATCCTGCGGATAAAACGTGATCGAACCTTCCGTTGTCAGGGCCGTGCCGTCCACCGACACTTTTCCTGTCAGGTTAGTATAATCGTAACGGACCTGATTGCAACCGGCTGAAACCAGCGGCAACAGGAGTATTGTAAGGAGAACACAGTGATTTTTTCTCATAGGATTCGCTTTCTTTCCAAGGTTTATTTTCTCTTTCAAAATATCACAAGGCAACACGGCAACATGCTGTTGCAGCCGGAAAGCCGCGACGGGCGGCAACGTGGCACGCTGCACCGCAGTAGTCTCCCGGTTGCGCGGTCGGCTTCAGTAGTTATTCTCTTCCCGTTGTTTCGCCGGTTGATATTAGCGACTAACAGGAGCGGGAAGCGTGCCGCTTCACCGCACATCGCAAGCGGTTGGAAAGATTATCCATCGGAAGCGAACCGAACGAAGTGAGCGTGAGCCAATTCGCCCGTCGCGGCTCGCGGCCGTGCTACGTTGCCTATGGTAACGAAGCGATTGGTTCTTTTGGTGTGTCCGCCGGTTCGGCAACTGTGGAAATATTAGGATTAAATTCGTTTCCGCCGGCGTTGGCAATCGTTCCGGCACCGCGGTAAACATGCACGTCCACCGCATCGGAAACAAACTTGACCGCTCCGTCCGCGATCGCAACATTCACTCCGCCGGTATGATAGGAACGGCTGTACGACTCTTGATTCTGAGGCCAAGCCGATGCGGCGGCAATCGGTCCTTTGGGAAAATTCATTCCCGCACTGTAGCAACTCGCTAAAATGCGGTCCGGCATGTTGGAATTCGGGGCATAGTAAGTCATGAGAAAAGCACCGGGGGCATTGTCCCACAGGATGTCGCCGCGGTAATCGTTGGTCTGTCCGGTCCCTTTGATCATTTCCCCGGCCGCCATCGTGTTGCTGGTTCCGTCGTGGATTTCGCCGATATTGGTGGAGCGTTCTACACAAAAAAAGTGGCGTTTATGTCTTGCCGCCCACTGACTCCCGTTTAACCATTCCATCATCGGCCAGTTCGCCTCCGCAGCGCAAAAACCGGAATAGCTTCCTTTCGGGTCACACTGAGCGGTCGTCCATGTTTTTGTTTTGGGCTCAAGTCCGTCACTGGGACACTGATAACCTGAAAGAGGTGCACCGCCAGGAGCTTCCCATGAAGAAGCATTAGCCCCCTCGTAAATACGCTTCGTCTTGTCGAGACTTTCGTACAACGCCGTCTGCTCAATGTAGGGGTAAATCAGGAACGTCCACGTGATGCGAGGAAAGTTAATCTTCATCAGTTCCGACCCGATTGATCCCGTCGGAAAACATTTGTGCGAATCGTGATAGTTGTGCAGAGCCAGACCGATCTGTTTGAGATTGTTGCTGCACTGCATTCTTCGTGCCGCTTCGCGGGCCGCCTGAACCGCGGGCAATAGAAGTGCAATCAAAATTCCGATGATTGCAATCACCACAAGAAGCTCCACTAGGGTGAAAGCCGTCTTAGAACGACACAGACAGCCCCCCCCCCCCCATTTTAACATTTTCTAACAGCTTTTTCATAAAAACCTCTCTTCACAAATTCAAATTGATTGAAAAATCGTAACACCAGTCTTCATATTAATCAATAACGGCAAAAAAGTCAAGAGATAAAATGAAAAAGAGAAAAAATTTTTTCGGAAAGATTTTTGAGAGTGCTGATACAAAAGAAATAGGCACAGAAATCTAACGTGAAAGAGACGGAAAATTCTGTTTTTATCCTCTTATCAGATGAATGAAATTTGCCTCCGGCAGGCCGCGCCGCCGCGGCGGGTGGTATTCCTCACGGCTTCGCGTTCGGTTTCCAATGAAAACGTTTTTCCGCTCGCGGACTCCAGTGAGCAACGCGAACGGGTTCGTGGCTCTCGGGACGGTAGTCCCCTTCGGGGTCCAACGCTCTCGCGTTGGACCCCGAAGGTATTTTCTTTTCAACGGCTTTGGTGTAGAATAGGAAAGCTGTCAGGGTTATCTCAACATCACATTATGAACCGTTTCCCGCATAGAATTTATAAAAGAATGCCTCCGGCGGGCCAACGCGCGGACGTTGGATCCCGGATGGAACTTCCGTCCCGAAAGCCATGAACCCGCTCCTGTTCCTCGCTGGTATCAACCGGCGGAACAAAAAAAGGGAGTGGTTGGAAAGATTATCCATCGAAGGCCGACCGCGCAGCCGGGAGGCTATCGCCCGTCGCGGCTGCGGTACAACAGCACGCTACCAAATAAAATGATTCATCTCCATCAGCTCACAAAACGGTTCGTCAAAAACGGAAGTCCGGCGTTGGATTCCATTTCGGTGGAGGTTCTGCCGGGAAGGATCACCGGACTTGTCGGGCCGGACGGCGCCGGAAAAACAACACTGCTGCGAATCCTCGCGGGACTTCTTGAACCGACTCAGGGAACGGTGAGTGCGTTCGGCAGGGATGTCGTCCGCGAAACGCTGAGTGTCCGGCGGATTCTCGGCTACATGCCGCAGCGGTTCGGACTTTACGAAGACTTGAGCGTGATGGAAAATCTGAGTCTGTATGCGGAGCTTCAGGGCGTGCCGCAGTCCGAACAGGAAAAACGGTTCGCCGGACTGCTGCGGTTCACCGGTCTGGAAGCGTTCACGTCCCGGCTGGCGAAACGGCTTTCCGGCGGGATGAAGCAAAAACTCGGACTCGCGTGTGCTTTGGTGAAAATGCCGAAACTGCTTCTGTTGGATGAACCCGGCGTCGGTGTGGATCCGATCAGCCGCCGCGAACTTTGGCGGATGGTGCGGGAACTGGTTACGGAAGAGGTCATTGTGATCTGGAGCACGGCATATCTTGACGAAGCGGAACTCTGCGATGACGTGCTGCTGCTCAACGAAGGAAAGATGCTCTTTTGGGGAAAGCCGACGGAATTGACATCGCGTCTTCAAAACCGTGTGGTTCAGGTGCGGGGAATCCGCGGACAGGAACGGCGGTCGAAGCTGACGGAACTGCTGCGTGAGCCGGACGTCATGGACGGTGTCCTTCAGGGAAGTGCTTTGCGGCTCGTTCTGAAAGAGGGAGCCTCGCTTCCGACGCTTGATTCCGGGACGCTTTCGCGGGTCGCGCCCCGTTTTGAAGACGGTTTCATCGAGATTCTCGGCGGAATGCCGAAAGGGGAATCGGTGCTTGCCCGGCAAATGCGGACCGTGCCGGAAACCTGTGACGCGGTGGTTGCGGCACGCAATCTCTGCAAGCGGTTCGGAACCTTCACGGCGGTTCATGACAACAACTTTGAGATCAGACGCGGTGAGATTTTCGGACTGCTCGGCCCTAACGGCGCCGGTAAAAGTACGACGTTCAAAATGCTTTGCGGACTGCTTCGTCCCACCAGCGGCGAGGGATTCATCGCGGGACACAACCTGCTCAAGTCGGCGTCGAAGGCGAGGTCGCGGCTGGGTTACATGGCCCAAAAGTTCTCGCTTTACGGCGATCTGACGGTGAAGCAGAATCTCTCGTTTTTCGCAGGCACGTATGGTCTGTACTTCAAAAGACGTCATGCGGCGGTGAACAACATGCTTGAAATGTTCGATATGGAACGTTACGCGGCGACAAGTGCCGGACTTCTTCCGCTCGGTTTCAAACAGCGGCTTTCGCTGGCCTGTGCGTTGATGCATGAGCCGGATGTGCTGTTTCTTGACGAACCGACCTCCGGGGTCGATCCGCTCACACGACGGGAATTTTGGGGACATATCAACGCTCTGGTGGAAAAAGGGGTCACGGTTCTTGTGACAACCCACTTCATGGACGAAGCGGAGTATTGCGACAGAATCAGTCTGATTTATCACGGGGAAACCATCGCCGAAGGCACGCCCGACGCACTCAAACAACAGGTCGGCACGGAGGAAATGCCGTCTCCGACGCTGGAGGACGCCTTCATTGAATTGATCCGCCGGTCCGAGGTTCACAGATGAATGAGAAACAGAGTCCATCCGATGAATAAAACCATGACACGTCTTCGGCAGTTGCGGGCATTGATGAAAAAGGAGATACTGCAAGTCCTCCGCGATCCGAGCAGTATTCTGATTGCGTTCGTGCTGCCGCTGATCTTGCTGTTTATCTTCGGATTCGGTCTTTCCCTCGACGCCAGACATGTCAAAGTGGCGGTCGTGCTGGAGGACCGCAGTCCGACGGCACAGTCGTTGTATCAGGCGTTTGCCTCGACCGATTATATGGATGCTTTGCCGGCAGCCGACCGGAAATCCGCGGAAAACTCGATGATTAACGGGCAAAGCCGGGCGATTCTTGTGGTGCCGGGCGATTTCACGCGGCAATTAAGCCGTCAGCACAGGGCAAAAATTCAGCTTCTCACGGACGGGGCGGAGACCAACACGGCGACGATACTCGAAAATTACGTTTTGGGAATCGTCCAAAAATGGCTCGCGCATCAGGCACGCGGTCAGAACATGGAGATCCGTGAAGTCATCGTGACGAAACCGCGGATTTATTTCAATCCGGAACTCAATACGCGCAGTTCGCTGATTCCCGCGTCCATTGTCCTGATCATGGCCATCATCGGAACGCTTCTTACGGCACTGGTCGTTGCACGGGAATGGGAACGCGGCACAATGGAAGCGATGCTCGCGACGCCGGTCCGCAAGTCCGACATGATTTTCGGCAAACTTTTTCCGTATTACATCCTCGGCATCGGTTCGGTCACGCTCTGTACGCTTTGCGGCGTGTTTCTGTTTGATGTTCCGTTCCGCGGCTCGGTTTTCGCGTTGTTTCTCGTCTCGACGCTGTTTCTGATCGTCACGCTCGGGCAAGGCTATCTGATTTCGACCATCACGAAAAATCAGTTTCTCGCTTCACAGATCGCTCTCCTCACCGCGTTTGTTCCGAACTACATGCTGTCCGGGGCGTTGTTTGAAATTTCTTCCATGCCGGTTGCCATCCGCACAATCACTTACCTTTTTCCGGCGAGGTACTTTCTGATTTGCATGCAGACGATTTTCATGGCCGGTGATGTCTGGCCGCTGCTGCTGTCCAACATGTTTTGTATGCTGCTGATTGCGGCGGTCCTTTTCGCCGCCACGATCATCAAAACGCCGAAACGCCTGGAATGATTCGGCATACGGCAGTAAGGAAGCGTGCCGTGGCTCTCGGAACGATAGTCCCATCCGGGATGCAATGCCTTCGCGTTGCCGCCTGCCGCGGCGTCGCGGTCAGTCCATTATTTACCGGAGTGATCCAATTCCCTTTGATGCACTTCACACCTCTCAAAATGGCCTAGATTGAATGGAAACAACTCATTTCAGAAAAAATTTCCATAAAAAGCGACAATCCCGCTTGACTTTTGGAATTATCGCAATTAGAATAACAGTCATCAGGTTGATTTGTGTCAATCTGTGTTAAATTTTCGTTAAACCTTTTCGAAAAGAATCAAACCATTTTTCCAAATTCAGGAGAAAAACCATGCAAAAATTCACTTTGTGTCCGAAATGTCAAAATGGGGGGGGGGGGTAGTCTGTGCGACTTCCCGTATCGTAGAAGCCAATGCTGTCGATACGAAAAGTGCTGCAAACAATGCCCAAAACTCTTTTGTCCGATCCGAATTCACTGCTCAATCAAGTTTGACTATCCGAATCGCTTTTACCCTTGTCGAACTTCTTGTAGTGATTGCAATCATCGGTATCTTGATTGCTCTTCTTTTACCTGCGGTGCAGGCCGCCCGCGAAGCCGCAAGACGCATGCAGTGCAGCAACCACGAAAAACAGTGGGGACTCGCTCTCCAAAACTTTCACGATACCTACAACCGGTTACCCGCATCCTCGCACGATGAAATCCGGCGGAATCAAAACCGGACTACGTGCAGTTTCATCGTTTTTCTGTTGCCGTTTATGGAACAGCAGGCGTATTATGATGAAGTGATTGTTGCCAGTGGTAGCGGTGCCTTAGCTGCCTTCACTCAAACGCCGTCCGTGTTCCGTTGTCCTTCGGACGGTGTAAAGATAACAACCGAGTCCGTTACCAATTATCACGGTTCGCGGGCGGACATCGTTTCACCGGACTGCGAAAACAGCGGTTCACCGAATCCGATGTCAACACCGAATCCCAACGCAAGTCAAATCTATCAGGTGCCGCGCAGCTGGCTGCAAGACGGTCTGTATCCGATTTCCTTTGCCGGTATCACGGACGGTTTAAGTAATACCGTGGCAGTTGCCGAATGTCTTACCGGTGAACGACTGACATCAGGAACTGTCGGCGGCAGTTATTTGCGGCGTCTTGCCACAGGAGCCGGCGGACATTACACCACTGCACCGCAAACCTGTTTGTCACTTAAAGGTCCCGATAAGAATTACGCTAACGCCTCACAGCCGTTGCACATAGGACATGCGGTCGGCCGTGCGGCATTTTATCCATACGTCCATCAATCGTGGATGCACACATTACTTCCGCCAAACAGTCCGAGCTGCCATGAAGATTGGCACAAGGCGTTAATTTCGGCTTCGAGTAACCATACCGGCGGAGTCAATGTCTGTTTTCTCGACGGTTCAGTCCATTTCGTCAGTGAAACGATACAGACACAGAATTTGAACAGAGCGAGCAATTCGTTGAGTCAACCGCAGGACGGCAGCGGAAGGTTCAGTTACGGTTTATGGGCGGAACTCGGTGCCATCAATGACGGTGCGGCAGTCAGTTTGCCGTAAGGAAAACACTCCCGTGCGGAAAGTTGCGCAAAAGGTTTTTCGTTAAAAAATACTTTTTCGCAATTTTCCGCTATGAACAATTTTTACAATAAACAACTTTTAAAATGAAACACTTACACATTATTATTTCATTAGTGATTGCCTTCGCCGGTTGCACACAAAGGTCCCCGTATGACACGGCTTACGTGGACGGCGTCGTTCTCATGGACGGTTCGCCGATGCAAGGCGTGAGCGTTACGTTCAGCCCTGTCACCAACAGTGCGGGCGGAAATTCCGCAGGCGGAGTGACGGACATTTCCGGCAAGTTCACCTTGACAACTGGCGGCGCACCGGTCGGCAGCGGGGCATTGGACGGCGAGTATGACGTCACGTTCCGTAAGGTCGAAGTCAGGGAAACGACTTTCGAGGAATCACTGACAGGTAAACAGCCAAACGAAATCGATCTTGTTCCGAAGAAATACGGCAACGCGAAAACAAGCGGCATTGCACCGGTAAAAGTGGAAAAAGGCGGAAAGAATTCGTTTAAGTTCGAGCTGAAATCGAAGTAATTTCCTTTGACATGACAAAGCAAATGGGCTATTGGCAGGGAGACCTTTTCAATGACAGCCAATACTTGGGATATTGGGACGGCAATGAGTATTGTCTCTATTAATATCACAACACTTGACTACTCTTTGGGCTTCCCTATTCGGAATTCCGGTTTTTTACTACGGGATTTGATTCGGAGAAGGCACAGCCAAATGACGGCAAATCCGCAAAACACGCCAAGTCCCCAGGTCAGACTTGGCGGATTGGCGTCCGAACCCGTACCGCTTTCTTCAGGATACCACGTCACGCCCACGCCGACCATCATCGGAGCAAGCTGCGTTGCCGGTTTCACTGCCGTTTTACCGGTATCGTTTTCCTGCGGCAAATGAATCGGGTAAGCCCACGTTTTGTAAAACACGCCTGAACAACGGACAAGTTCATTATACTCAAGGGAAGAGGAATTTTCACCGGCCGGCATTCCCGGCGGCAGCTCCGTGACGCAAAAAACCACCGGATTCTGCTGTGTGTCCTCATTGAACAGAAAAAGGAGAAAATAGTGATCCAGTCCGAAATATTTGCGGTCTCCGGCATTTTTCACGTCCATACGGGTCAACCGTTTGACACGTCCTGTCATCGTGACACATGTTCCCTGATATTTTTCCGGGTGATTGAACAACTCCACCATCAACTGTGCGGCGGTGAGTTGTGATCTCTTCAGAAAATCCGCGGACTTCCGTTGTAATTCATGACTGCCGGAGTGTTCCCGAAGTGTTTGCAGCAGCGAAAAAAACGGGACGCGATCCTGATCGCCGAACAGAAATTTCTCCCGATGTCCGCGGAATGCCGTCACCGGCGGTTGACGGATGAGATCAAACAGGCCGACATCATAACCTTTCTCGCCGAGGAAATCATCTCGGGGATACCATTTCATCCGTTTGGCAAGATAAATCTCAGCCCCCTCTGCCGTTTTGACGAGCAATCCCGTAAAACCGGCAGGCTCCGAAAGCGTCTCCTGCGATGTCCATTTTTCCGGCACGCGGTCAGTGAAGACAATGACTCGCTGCGAACCGTTCTCCTGCGGATTCATTTCAACCCGATAAAGGCTTTCCCGTTTTTGCACCCGGGTGACGGTTCCCCGGCAGCGGAAAATCATACCTCGCGAATGCACGGTTTGCATTTCGTTTTTTCGGGCGTTTTCATCAAGAACATCATCCGGCACACGCTCTTTCATTCGGTCGATCAAATGCGTGAAAATCCGGATTTGTTCCGCCGCCGGCTCCTGCGAATCCTGAAGCGAATCCCAGGTTTCCGGCGAAAAATCCGCAAGCATCTGAAAAAACGCGGCATCAAGTTCCGCACTCCGCAGCAAAGAAACGGGAAACAGTATCACGATAAAAATCAGTCCGCCGATTCCATAGTGCGTCATGGCTCTGCCGAATCCTGTGTTTTTGAAAAGGGAACATTGTTTTTCAGGTTCTTTTTTCCACCGGCTCCTGTGTCATCAATCCGTATTTTACAGTCCGGCAATGCTTTGATAAACCGCTGACCGTAATTCCGGGACTGGATACGCGAGTCAAGCACAACGACCATTCCGGTGTCTGTTCGGGAACGAATCAGCCGGCCGAATCCTTGTTTGAATTTAAGAATCGCATTGGGAAGCTGATAATCCCGGAACGGATTTCCTCCGGCATCACGGACGGCATCCAGTTTTGCTTCGACGAGCGGATGGTCCGGCACAAGAAACGGCAGCTTTGTGATGATGACATTCCGCAGGGCCTCTCCCGGCACATCAACACCCTGCCAGAAACTGTCCGTTCCGAACAACACACTCCGGCCGGTGTCGCGGAACCGCTGAAGCATTTGGGAACGGTCGATTCCTTCTCCCTGGGTGAGGAGAAGCATTTTCTGCCGCGTCAGCCACGGGGTCAGCATGGACGCAATCTTTCGCATCTGCGAGTAACTCGTGAACAGCACAAAGGCATGACCGTCCGATTCGCTGAGATACCGCCGCAGCCGTTCGATAAGCTGCTCGTTGTATTCTTTTTCCGGTGCGTTCGGCGGAAGCATTTCCCGAAGCATCACCAGTGTCGCCTGTTTTTGATAGTCGAACGGACTTCCCACCAGTTCCGCCCGAACATGGGTCAGCCCGATCCGGTTTTTGAAATAGGAAAACGGGTCATGCTGCCGACATGTTTTTTCCTGCTTGCCGTCTGTGGAAAGAGTGGCGCTCGTCATCACGACCGTCGGCACAACATCGAACAGTTGTTCCCGCAAAACCGGCCCGACATCCACCGGCGCGGACTCCAGAACAACACGAACGCGTTCCCGGACAAAACCGCTTTCAACCCAGTAAACCATGCTCTGATCGTATTGGTTCAGCCACGCTTCCGTATTGACGGCAAGAAGACGCACCCGGTCGCGGGCGGAACCGAGTTCGAGTTTTTTATCCTTTTCATTCACACTGTCGATGCATGTCTGGATTCGGGAGGCCAGTTGACGAAGCCCTTCACTGAGCCGGTTCCCGACAATTCCCGGTGTTCGGACGCGGCCGTTTCCGTCCTTGTTTTTCGACGCCCAAATGAAAAGATCTTCAAAAAAGTTCCCTGCCCGGATCCGGCAATCATACACAAGTTCCTGAGCGTGCCGGAATTTTTCTTCAATCAGCAGACCTTTGTTCGTGCGCTCGTTGTAGAGTTTATTCAGCACGTAATCGACCTGTCCCTGCGTCACACGGATTCCCAAATGATCCGCGGCGGCCTGCTCCATCGTGTGAGCTTCGTCAAAAATCAACGCGTTGTAGGCGGGTAAAATCCCCCATGTTCCGCCGCTTTCCTTTTTGAGTGCCAGGTCGCTGAAAAGAAGAGCATGGTTGACAATCAGCAATTGAGCGTTCGCCACCCGGCGTCTCGCCTGATGGTAAAAACATTTCGGAAAATGCGGACAGGCGCGTCCGAGACAATTTCCCTGTTCACAGTTCACATCGTCCCAGACGGAGTGCATCGGCTGCGGGTTCAGGTCGGAGAGTGAACCGTCACAGGATTTTCCGCACCACTCCGCAATCCGAAAGACCTCTTTGTCCTCTTCACCGGGAAAAAGACCGCCCGCTTTTTTGAGGGCATTCGCCAACCGCCGCAGACAGAGATAATTGGATCGCCCTTTGACGAGAATCGCGGTGAATTCCAGCGGGATGATCGCGTTCAGAAACGGAATGTCCTTCAAAATCAACTGTTCCTGAAGACTGATGGTATGCGTCGAAATCACCACACGCCGCACATCGGCAGGCCGGTAATCTCCTGTGACCTCGTCAAAATCCTCGTCATCGGAAAGCGGCGGCGGGACCGTTTCAGGGGAATCTTCCTTTTGCTGCTGTGACTGTGTCACCCATAAAACGGCAGGCACCAGATACGCAAAACTCTTTCCGACACCGGTTCCCGCCTCCACAATCAGATGCTCTTTCCCCTGAAGAACCTCCGCAACCGCCTGAGCCATTTGAAGCTGTTCCCCGCGGTGCTCGTACTGAGTCAAGCGTTTGGCAATCAAGCCGTCCGGTCCGAGAATGTCATTGGTATTCATTGGAATATTGAGTTTCCCGGCATTTTCAAACGCGATTCCCTTCGAGACGGACAATCCGCCGTAATCCGAGATCTCTGCCGAGTCCCGCCTGCCGAGCCGCTGGGACTGTATGACCGTCGCCGAAATCGGATGCAAACCTCCATTGTAATCCTGAATGTCCTTATTGCAATGGTATTGAGACGTTATGATTCATGAAAAGGACATCAATGACCACCTCCGGTTGTGATCCTGTCAAAAATATCCCCTTTTTTCTTCCCTTTTTTTCGTGATACCTTCGTCCATGTCCATAATGTTTTCGCTCGCGTCTTCATGGATTTCCGTCTCACGCCGGAGGGAAGCATGCTGCTTCACCGCAGCCGGGAAGCCCCGGCGGCCAATAGCCTCACGGCTGCGCGGTCGGCGTTCATTGTCATTTTTTTCCCGTTGTTCCGCCGATGGACACCAGTGAGCAACGCGAACGGGTTTGGCTTTCGGGACGGCAGTCCCATCCGGGATGCAACGCCCTCGCGTTGCCGCCCGCCACGGCGTCGCGGTATGGAATGAAGAGACACTGCCTAAAT
>JAISQK010000136.1 GCA_031274255.1 Planctomycetaceae bacterium
ATTTGAAATCCTCTGGATACAATAGGACACGTTCTTTTGATTGGGAAACAGGAAACGAGTTCCCCTCTTGGTTTTTTCGTTTTTGCTTATTCCTTACAAACCTTACAATAAATCAAATCTCAATATGAAATTTGCAACTCTTGCTGTTCATGCCGGACAAAGACCTGATCCGCAAACCGGAGCCGTTAATGTGGCGGTTTCGTTGACTTCGACCTTTCAGATGGACGGTATTGGAAAATTACGCAACGGTTTTGAGTACGCCCGGAGCGACAACCCCAGCCGACGCGCACTCGAAACAACAATCGCCGCTCTCGAAGGCGGAAAACATGCTCTTTCGTTTGCTTCCGGTCAGGCGGCTTCGACGGCGGTTCTCGATTTGCTCGAACCGAATGACGAAATCGTTACCACGTCCAATATTTACGGCGGCACTTACCGGCTTTTTCACAAAGTTTATCAAAAATACGGAATTACTGTCCGTGTTGCGGAAAAAACAACGCCGGAATCAATTCAAGCCGCTCTTTCCGAGAAAACCGTTCTTGTTTGGACGGAATCGCCGTCGAATCCTTTGTTGACCTTGCTTGATCTTGCCGAAACGGCGGAACGAATCCAAAAGTTCCGAAATAAGAAGGGCGAAAAACCGCTTTTATTGGTGGACAACACGTTTCCGAGTCCGGCATTCCAAAATCCGTTGGCACTGGGTGCGGACATTGTTTCGCATAGTTGCACCAAATACATCGGCGGACACAGCGACGTGATTGGCGGTGCCGTCGTTGTCAATGACGAAACGCTTTGGCAACAGTTAAAGTTTTACCAAAATGCTGGCGGCGCGGTTCAAGGACCGATGGACTGTTATCTTTTGCAACGCGGACTCCGAACGCTTCCGTTGCGAATGAAAAAACATGAAGAGAATGCGTATCGGGTTGCGGAATTTCTGCGCGGTCATGCTCAGGTTGAGGAGGTTTTCTTTCCCGGCTTTGAGGATTTTCCGAACCATCAACTTGTTGCCAAGCAGATGCGGGGTTTGCCCGGAATTGTTTCGTTCAAGATTCGTGGTGATTTGGAAACGGTTCATCGGTTTTTTGCCGGGCTTCGTTTGTTTATTCTTGCGGAAAGTCTGGGCGGTGTCGAATCGTTGCTGTGCCACCCGGCAAGCATGACCCATGCGGCGTTGCCGGAATCCGAACGCCAAAAAGTCGGAATTACCGACAACCTGATCCGCCTCTCTATGGGAATCGAAGACGCCGACGACCTCATCGATGACCTCCAAAATGCGCTCGAAATAGTTAATAACTAATAGTGAATAGTGGGTCATGTTATACTTTTTACACTTTAAAATTCGTTTTCACATGTTACGTGTAGGCGGTTAGGCTTGAGGCATTAGGCTTGCTTTTCAAACACCTGCTGCCTCAAGCCTCATTGCCTGCGTGAAGTCTAAAACGGAATTCAGGTATAATCCTCGCGCGGGAAACCTCTTGAATTTCATCAAAAATCTGATAAAATAGCCGGGAGATGCCAGTCAAGAGCTTACATTTACGGAAAGATTTTTCATGACCATTTGGATTTGGATCGGGTTTCTGCTTCTGGTGTTTGTTTTCCTTGCCCTCGACCTCGGTGTGTTCAATCGCAAGGCTCATGTCATCGGTATCCGTGAGGCTCTCTGCTGGACATGTCTCTGGATCGTGTCGGCACTGATTTTCAATGTCGCCGTTTACTTCATGTACGAGCATCATCTCCTCGGCATTGGCGAACAGGCAGGCCGCGTGACTCTGACCGGGACACAGGCGGCGGTCAAGTTTTTCACCGGCTATGTGGTGGAAAAGTCCCTCAGTCTTGACAACATCTTTGTGATCAGTCTGATTTTTGCGTACTTTGGTGTTCCGCCACTTTATCAGCACCGCGTCCTCTTTTGGGGGATTCTCGGCGCACTGGTGATGCGCGGAATGATGATTTGGGTCGGGTCGGAGATTTTGTCGAAATTTGAATCGGCCATCTATCTTTTCGGGGCAATCCTGATTGTCACCGCCGGAAAGATGCTCTTCAGCAAACATGAAGAGGTGCATCCTGAAAAAAATCCGCTTGTCCGCATGGTGAAGCGTTTTTTTCCGGTCACAACGGAGTTTCATCATGAAAATTTCTTCGTGCGGATCAATCAAAAGTGGTTTTTCACGCCGCTGTTTCTTGTACTGCTGGTCGTTGAAAGCAGTGATGTGGTGTTCGCCGTTGATTCGATTCCCGCGATTTTCGGTATCACGAGCGATCCGTTTATTGTGTTCACGTCGAACATTTTTGCAATTCTCGGTCTCCGGTCGCTCTATTTTGCTCTGGCTGCGATGATACAGAAATTCCGCTATCTCAAGATCAGTCTTGTCGTGATTCTGTTGTATGTCGGCGTCAAAATGATGTTTTCGCATCCCATCAAGACGCATCACTTGGAGGACTTGATGACTTGGGTGTCGCTCGGCATCATTCTGGTGATTATGGTTGCCGGTATGGCCGCCTCAATGGTGATTAACAGGAAATGATAAAAGATTTTACCGGAAGGTATTGTTTTGAGAAACTTAATAATTGTTAAAAAAAGTGATTTACCAGATTCAGAAAGGACATGACTGTTTTTTGAACAAAAATACTTAAATCAGTTGACAATGTATTCTGTATTCTCAAAAATTTTTTCGTCAATACTGCTGTTGGTGGCGAGTTCCACTTCTTGGCATGATAAAGCAAATTTTCCAGGACAGATTCAAATTGTTCAATATTTTGAAATTTAGATGTCGAAAATATAAGTCCCGACATCTGTTTTGACAGAGACGAGAGTTCCGATAACCGTTTTGTCAAAGACATAAGTTCCGGTATCGTGTTCAAAAATAAATCATTTTCCTTTGTCATAAATTCCTCTTTAATTAAAACACCAATTCCGGCAAACGTTCGATAATCGTGACGCTTTCAACTGATAACGTTACAATCCGTTTCACCAAATCAACAATATAACGTTCGTTATTATTTTCGGTACACCAATCGTTGGGATCGTTTGTGATGTTGCTTTCTTTGTGTGTGGAAATTTTATAACGTTCCAAAATCCATTCCAACGCCGACTTGCCATTGACAACATAACGATAGGTCTCAGGCGGAATCCCTTCCAATGTTAAACTTGAATTGTAGATGATTTTTGTTTTATCTGTTTTGCTTGGGAATTTCATTTCGTTGACGTGGTAATTGATTTTTCCTGTTACTTTTTCTGTCAACGGAAACGGTTTTAGTGTTTCGTAATTTAAGTGTAACTCCGCCAGTTTTTGACCGCCACGAACGAAGGATCGAAAATCGTTGGCAAAGGGAATGCGCGGTAATTGTTTTTTCAACTCGGCGGCGAAACGTTCCTGATAACTGCGGCAGTTCAAGATGCCGTAAATGTAATAAAAAATATCGCGTTTCGA
>JAISQK010000230.1 GCA_031274255.1 Planctomycetaceae bacterium
AAAAACACGTGTGAATGACTCAAAAACACGTGCGAATGGTTCAAAAACACGTGCGAATGACCGAAAAGCAGGCGGAAATCGGTCAAAAGCGGGCGAGTCGGTGTTGTTGTTCATGGACGGAGTCTATTTTGTTCAAGTTTGTTCAAGCCGCGTTTCTCGGTGACTTATGGTGTTTCACCCGAATCTTCCTTCGCAGTCCTTCGGGACGAAAACGTTGGAATGTTCCGGGAGCCTGCAACGCGACCAGCGGACAATGGACCGTCGTCGCGAACGACGGTTATATTACGGCGGTGACCGTATGCAAAATGTTGCGAAAATTGTCCGTGCAATAGGCGGGGCAACCAATCGTAATCGTACCGGACAATGCACGTTATCAACATGGCAAACTCGCGGAGGGCTTGGCGAAGGACTTGGGAATCACGTTACAATTTCTTCCGAGTTATTCTCCGAATTTGAATTGGATGGAACGGTTATGGAAATTGGTCAAGAAGAAATGTCTGTACAATATTTACTACGAAACCTTCGATGAGTTCACTTCGGGCATCAATGACTGCCTGAGCCGTATCGAAACCGATTATCAATCCGAACTCGACACTCTCATGAAACTCAATTTCCAAAAACTTAAAAAGAGTCAGTTAATGGCGTTGTAAGGTATAGACATTATAACAACCGCCTTCCGGTTATTTTACGGACAACCGGAAGACAGAATCATCAAACAGTGACAATATCAGAGCGACTCTGCGGTTTGCGAACCACCGCCGGTGACCTGACCTCTAGTATCCAGTGCAGCTACGTCGGCGCTGGCGCGGGTGAACATGGCACCCCAAGAAGCGCGAGCGATGGTGTTGGAGACGAAAATCACGGCGCCGTCACACATTCCGGCATTCAAGCCACCGGTATGAAAACTTCGCGCAACACGGATTTCATAAGCATAACCGATTTCATTCGGAGCGAAGTGAACGTGAGCAAACCTGGATCCAACGCCCGTGCGTTGCCCGTCGCGGCTCGTGACCGGTGCAGCAGCACGTTGTCTCCTGTCTCAGTAAAATACACCCCGTTGGGATTTTTTCAACCTCCGCTGCCGATAGTGCGGCTCCCGCTGGGGATACTCTTCCTCTTCCTCCTCAACCCAAGTCGAATTGGCCGTCCGAACGGTCTGCACCGGATGCCGCCGCTGTCGTCTGCGGGAAGGATTGGATTCGCCGTAATCCTCGCTGTAGTCGGGGCTTGCATAACTTGTGCCGTACGGCGAACCGCTTCGATGCGTTAGTCGTCCCCAGAAACCAAGGTTCCAGTTCCGATAAGCCAAAAAATCACCAAGAATCAAACGGCGTCCGTAAAGTCCGAAGGAAATCACCAGAAAAAGGTTCCCCAGCATGTCGGAAGCGGACAGGACCATCATCTTTTTGACAGGATTGTCGGAAAAAATCACGTTGACACTCGCACAAAGGGTGATAATGTGACAGAGTCCGCAAACCAGTAACGCGTTACAGGCGGGAAGGTACCGCCGCATCTCAACCAAAATCCGCGAGCCGACCATGATAAATAATATGCCGTAAATCGAAGCCCACCAGATCATACCGCTGTCAAAAAGCTGAGTTCCTGTTGCGTAAATCATAAAATCCCGGAAGGCAAGGTGCAGTCCCGAAGCACGGTCCACACTGAGAAAGAATGTCAGGAGTGCCACCCAAATCCAGATGTCGCCCAGCCGCCGCCAGTCATCCTCACGGCGGTTGACTTTGTAAATAATCGCAGCATAAAGAGATGCGACAAGCCAAAGTATCGAGGCGAACCAGCCGTGAAGGTTGCCGGACTGCGAAAGGTCAAACGCCGTGATAGACTCCACATTCATCTCCGACGCCCAAGAAGGCATTCCAGCAAAACAGTATTCCAGTCCGGCAATGAAACCGGTGCCGAAAAGAAAAATCAGCCAATACGTACCCAATCGCTTGGGAATCAGATCGGTCAAAAGGGGTTCGTCTTCCATCGGAGCGGCTCCATTGGGAGTTTGTTGCGGCAAAATAGAGGAATTACTGGTTTTCGTCAAAATAATGGGATTGATAATGGAATTGGTGTTCAGGGAATTCAAAAAGGGAGGCCGAAATCGTCTGAAACTGGTGTTGATTCAGAGAGAATAACTCGTTATCCTTCCGTTTCGACATAATTTTTTTCATGATTGAGCGGAAACCTCCCGCGACGGAATGACGGGATTGCACCAAAATCAACAAAAGATCACATAATGACGACTTGCCGTATGACGAAAATCAAGCGAATCACCTGTTTCCTGCTGTTGCTGTTGCTTGTGACACTGCCCGGCTGCCGATCCGGACTGCACCTCCGTTCCCACGCGATTCCGCTGCTGACCGGGCGGAAGTCGCCGGTTTTGTTCATTGCGGTCTCGCCGGACGAACATTTCCTGATGATAGGGCAACGGGTGGAAATTCCGAAAAGTGAGTCAAACGCGACCATTCCGGTGATTCACGTTTATAACCTCGACCCGGATTCCAACAGGACCAAATACTCCTTCGAGGCGGGAAGTCAAAGATTTTCCGGTGTTTTTACCAATAACGGTAAAACGGTCATTGCATGCGACAGGAAAGGGATAATCCGCTTACGCACTAAAGACGGTCACATTGAAAACATCCTGCCTAAAGACCGCCCCCGGTTGATTTCGCCGCAAGGTGATACCGTGGCGTGTGTGACACAACGCGGGAACTGGACGGTTTATGCCGCGAAATCCCAAAGTATTCTCTCTCGTCTGCCCGATAATGTGGATCAGGTGATTGCGTTTTCGCCGACGGAAAAATGTGCCGCCTGCTCCATCAAGCAGACCGATCCTGCCGTGGAAGGTTCGCGGATTGTCTTCCTTTCGTATGAAACGGAAAATCCTGTTCCGGGTGCGGAGTTGGAACTGAATGACCACGTTTCAGAATGCGGCATGTTTTCCCCGGACGGACGCAAGTTCGCCGCGCTCAATGGTTCCGACACCGTCGACGTTTGGGATGTGGCGACCGGAAAACCGGAACATTCGATCACAACGGACGGCATGGTGCAGGCCCTGGTGTTCGCTCCTGACGGGGACAAACTCATGATCGGTATCCAGGGGAAATCGGCCAAACTCTGTTCCTGGGACTTACAGACAGAAAAACTGACGGAGCTGTTCACCGACCGTTTCACGGAGGGAATCACTTCCATTTGTTACGCTCCGAACGGAGAAACGGTTTATTTCGGTGACACAAAAGGAAACGTCAAACAGTGGAACATGGGATCCAGGCGTCCCCGGCGAATCCGATGAAAAGCAAGTTTATTGATAACATAAAAACGTGAACTTATGAAATTATTCCACCGATTCCTGCTTGCCGCCTTGAGTCTGTTGCTTCTGTCCGGGACTCAGTCCGGCTGTTGGTTCCGTCATGCCGCCGATGACCAAACCATTCTTTCCGCGGTGGTTTCAGAAGACTCTCTTGCCGCCGGAGGTGAATTTTGGAGTAAAATCCAAATTAACGGTATTCCCGTCGGTTATCAGCACACAACGGTCAAGCGGCTTCTGATGGAAGAAAACAACGAAGAACCGGCGTTATCTTCCACTGAACCCAAATATCAGATGATTCATGATGTCGTCACGCAGTTCCGCCGCAATAACACTCCGATGCTGATGACGTGGACGCTGGTTTCCAATGAACTTGCGGACGGTACATTCCTTTCCGCCGCTAAAACAGAGGATTTGATGAAGAAGACCTCGGAAACAGTCTATATTTGTGACCAAGAGAAAATTGAAAAACTGGTGAAAACAGCGGATAGAAACAATTTTGTAACAACGCTTCCTTTGGAACAAGGCGGTTTGGGACCGAATGCGATGTTTTTTTCACTGCTGAAAAAACCGATGCGGGTCGGAGAAAAACGTGCTTTCAAATATTTCGACCTGATGACGGAAAGTTACCTCCAACTGGAATTGACCGCTTCGAAAACGGAAAAACAGCAAATTTTTCAAAAGGAGGTCAATCTTCTGCGGCTCGACGGCAAACTCCGTTTTTCCGAAGGTTCGGTTCTCACTTGTGTTTATTGGGCGGACGCCCGCGGGCACATTGTGAAAAATGAGATTGACCGGGCCGTCGATAAGTGGGAAATCACCATGACAGGGGCAAGCGACGCAAAATCCGGTTTCGAGACATCCGCCATTGATCCGTCGGGGAAATTTTCGCTGATTCCGGTACGGGGCAAGCTGAACCATCCCTCTGCCGCAAAAAAAGTCAAGTACCGTGTGCAATTGAAAACCTTACCCGCTCAAAACGGCATGACACCGGACAAACTGTTTCCTTCCACATCAAGTCAGACCGTAGAGGCGGTCAATCCGCAGACGGTGGACATCACGGTGACGGCACCCGGTGTTGACCAGATTGAGCCTCCTGTTTCTTCACCGTTATCCGGAGGCTCTTTTCAAGACGACCTTTCTTCAAACCAGTGGATTCATCCGGAAAATTCGGACATTGCCAAAATTGCCGATGAGATAGCGGCTCAACCGGATACGATGCCGCGTGTTCTTGCGGAGCGGCTCCGGCAATACGTGTATGCGAAAATGAAGAATACCGGTGTCAGCAATATTTCCTCGACGGCTTCGGAGATTGTTGACCCGATAAAAATCGGTGGAGAGATGTCCGGCGGGAGTCTTGAATTTGCGATTGTGTTTGCGTCACTGGCGCGAAGAGTCGGTTTGCCGTCACGGATTGCCGTGGGACTG
Organism: Planctomycetaceae bacterium; assembly: GCA_031274255.1. GTDB lineage: Bacteria > Planctomycetota > Planctomycetia > Pirellulales > Thermoguttaceae > WRMR01. The sequence continues at coordinate 4,739 of JAISQK010000230.1, forward strand.
CTCTACTCGCAAACAGCTTCAGGAGAACCTTTCATGGCGTTTCACTGTTGGAATGAAGTCTTCCTCGGCAGTTGGATTCCGGTGGATGCCACCATGGAAAGTGACGGAAATGACGCCGCAAGAATCAAACTGGCAACATCCAACCTGTCGGGGGAAAGGATGGAAGTGTTCCTGCTTCCGGTACTCTTCTCGACCAACAATATTCAGGTTGAAATTCTGGAAAGTGAATAACAGTGAACAACGAAGCGGGCGGCACAGGAAATTTGCGGCCATTCCTTGAGGCGGGAAGCCTTCGTGCATACCGGTTACGGACTGTCGAAAACAACGAGCCTGCCTTTGACGGGAAGATGTGTTTTGGGAGACGGTCCTTCAAGCGGAAGTCCGAACGGCATTTGGGCAATGAGTTGCCACGACTCCGGCAAGTTCCATTCTTTACGGACGGCTTCGTCAATGAGCGGGTTGTAATGCTGTAATGACGCCCCCAAGCCCTAAACTTGACCCATAAATTTTTCATTTTTCTTAAACACTATGATATAATGAACAAAAACTTGGGAGGGCGTTATGTCTGGAGGGGAAAGTTTCAATATGGCGGAAGAATTC
>JAISQK010000287.1 GCA_031274255.1 Planctomycetaceae bacterium
AAATCCGTCTTCGCATTTCCGTCGGGATGGCTTTCATGGGATTTCTCCAGATTCATTTCCTGTGAACTCTCTGACAACGACTTCATGTCGTCCACAGGACAAAAGTGATAACAAAAAAACAATACCACGTCCATACCAATTGCTAATTCACGTTGCCGTGCCACGCTTGCTTGATTCCCAAAATTATTTCATTATAATAGTTTAGCGAGGAGGTTGAAATCGCAGCGAAAAGAGATGAGGAAAAACCATGTCGATTGAAGCACGTCATATTACAAAGAGGTTCGGTGAGTTTACCGCACTGGACGATGTGAGTTTGACGGTCTGTTCCGGCGAACTGGTGGCACTGCTCGGACCGTCCGGGTCCGGGAAGACCACGTTGCTGCGAATCATTGCCGGGCTGGACGCCCCAAGCGAACCGGGAGGGGTTATCCTTTTCAGCGGTGAAAACATTTCCTCGCGGCGTGTGGGCGACCGCGGTGTCGGTTTTGTTTTTCAGCACTACGCCCTTTTCCGCCACATGACCGTTTTTGAGAATATCGCGTTCGGTTTGCGGGTGCGTCCCCGAAAAACCCGGCCCTCCGGAGCGGTGATTCAAGCAAAGGTGTCGGAACTGCTCAACCTTGTCCAGCTCAGCCAATTCAGCGGACGGTATCCGCATCAGCTTTCCGGCGGGCAGCGTCAGCGTGTGGCTCTTGCGCGGGCCCTCGCGGTGGAGCCGCAGATGCTGCTGCTCGATGAACCGTTTGGTGCGCTCGACGCCAAAGTGCGTGTGGAACTTCGCGCGTGGCTCCGGCGGCTCCATGACGAAATCCATCTGACCAGCGTCTTTGTGACCCATGATCAGGATGAAGCACTGGAACTTGCGGATCGGGTCGCGGTGATGAACGCCGGACGCATTGAACAGTTCGGTACGCCGGATCAGGTGTTTCACGAGCCCGCGACGGAGTTTGTGATGAATTTTCTCGGCTCGGTCAACCAGTTTCACGGCCGGTACGAAAAGGGACAGGTCTGTATCGGTCAGCACCGCTTCGAGCTGCCGGAAACCGTTTTCCGGCCTGCGGAGGTGACCCCGGTGTTTGTGAGGCCGCATGAACTGACCGTCACAGCGGCCCCGATCGAAGGACAGTTAAGTTTACAGGCCAACATCCGAAATGTTCATTCCGCCGGCTCTCATGTCCGGGTGGAACTTTTCACGGAAACGCAGGACACCCTGTTTGCCGAACTGACGCATCAGGAACGGAAAAATCTGAACCTTACCGTCGGCGGAACGGTTTACGTCACCCCGCGGAATCTGCGGATTTTCAGCGGGGAATCCTTTCATCTGAAAGCGGAATGAATCATGACCGCCCCGTCTTTATGCTGACTGTCATAAAACGTCACGCAAGACATCTGTTCCCTCTACTCATCAATCCGCTGGGGCAACGTGATCTTTTTGGACTCCAGTCCGAGTTTGGCAAAAATGAAGTACAGCACAAATCCGACAACAAACGCACTCAATGGCGGACACGGAATCTCAAACGGCATTGTTCCGTTGAGGAATTTTGTCACCACAAGCGTCGCTCCGCCGACAATGAAACCGACGAGCCATGAAAGCCAACCGGCGGGATTGAACCCCGCTCGCGGTCCCGCCCATTTGAAACCGGAAAGAATATAATCGGCCGCCATCGCTCCGCAAATCGGACCGAACGACGCCCCGATCACAGTGAAAACATCACCTGCTTTACCCGCCCAACCGAAAATCACCAGAAGAATTGCGGCGGCAACACCGACACCGCAAGATGCCCAGGGATTAATCTTCGGGAATGATGTTTTGATACAGTCTGCGGCAATCAGTGTACAAAAACAGGCGGAAGGAAACGCCGCAATCGCAAGGAGGAACATCACGACACCGGCGAATTTTTCGCCGAAAATCAGGCCGAACAGTCCCGGCACGTTATAGGTGGCGAGAAGTTCCGGTGCCTTGTCAAGAGCCGCCTTCTGCACACCGGCAACCGCAATCAAAGCAATGATTCCGGAAATAACGGTCGGAAGAATGATTCCGACGAAACCTCCCATCTGAACCGCTTTTTTATCCTTGACCACACTGCAAATTCCGACTCCTGCGGCACCGGCCGTCGCGAAAAAGCCGATCACATAAGCACACATCAACGAGAGAACGCCCAAGGAAGCGTTCCCGTAAAGAGTGGCAGGTCCTGCTTCTGCCAAAGCCTCGAGCGCTTTAACTTTGGTTTCCTCTTCTTTGATCACTTCGGGTTTGGCCTTTTCGACTTTATACTTTTCAACCAATGTCACTCTTGCTGCAAGCGCTTTTTGCGGTCCATTTCGTAATTCTTCATCGGAATAGCTTGTCAGGCCACCTGTCGTTTTAACAAGCAGAGCGGCAAGAATGACAATCGGAATAATCGGCATATACGATGCAATTTTGCCGACATACTGGATTCCTTTGAGTCCCACAAACATGGCCAGCAGTGCCCAGATCGTTCCAAAAATCATATGAAGTGACGATCCTTCTCCGAAACCAAATGTTTTCGCGAGTAAAAGAGCGGAAAAATAGGCATTGACACTCAACCAGCCAAACTGAAGAAGTCCCATCAACAATCCCGGCATAAAGAATCCACCAGTCACACCGTACGTTGAGGTTCCGACCACTGCGAGCGGGAGTCCTGTTTTCATTCCCAGCAAACCGGGAACAAAATAATAGAGAAAGTGACATAGCAGAGCCGCAATGACCAGTGAAACGATCGCAAAACCAAGTCCTTGCGAGAGGGTTCCGCCGGCAATTCCGCCTCCGCCGACAGGGACATCCTGCCAGAAGACGAACCAGAGCATGACTCCGGCATAAGTTGCGGCGGTCGTGGTGAGCCAGCCGGTACGTGAACCTGTCGGGATCGGTTTCGAGGACGCGACGTAATCAGGAAGTTGAGACATAAAGTATCCTTTTTCGTAAAAAATTGAAATTTTGTCAGTTGGGGCATACAGGCGAACCTGTTTTCAAACATTCCCAGCAATTCCGCCTATTAAAACATCTTTTTTCATAAAAAACAAGCCGTTCCCCCAAAAAGTTCTCCCGGAAAAGGAAAATGAATTCTCGGTTGGCAAAATCAAAATGGGAATTATAATAAAAAAGACTTGTTTTTACTCCCAAGATTTTAAAGAAGAATAACCGGAAAATTCTCCCATGTTGCAGTCTTCAGATTCATTTTCAACCGTTCCGCAAAATCTGGATTCTGCCTATCAAGTGATCGCTTCGGAACTGAAGCATCTGGAAAATCTCATGCGGGAGGAACTTTCCAGCAATATCGCCTTCGTGGACGACGTGGTGCGCTACGCATTCCGGCTTGGAGGAAAACGGCTGCGTCCTTCGTTGTTACTCCTTATCGGCAAGACACTTGCACCGATCGTTCCCGAGCATTTTCTGTTGGCCTCGGCGATTGAACTGATTCATACAGCGACGCTCATTCATGACGACATTCTCGATGGCGCCGAGATCCGGCGGCATCTTCAGACGATGAACCATAAATGGAATGCGGAAGTCAGCGTCATGGCGGGAGATTATCTGCTCGCAAAATCAATGGAAATGGTGACACGGCTCGACAACATCGATGCTTATAGAATCCTTTCAACATCCTGTCGTGAAACATGTTACGGCGAATTGTATCAATTGGGAACCTGTTCGCAATTCCATATAACATTAATGGAATACGAGCAGATGATCGCTGCGAAAACCGCTGCGCTTATCGAAAGTGCCTGTCATTTGGGAGCGGTTTACGCGGGAGCCTCGGAATCCACGATTAGGGTTTTCAGGAATTTCGGCAAGAATCTCGGCATGGCGTTTCAAATGGTTGATGACGTGTTGGACATTGTCGGCGAGGAGTCGCAGATGGGCAAAACACTCGGAACCGATCTTGTGAAAAAAAAGCCGACTCTGCCGCTGATTCTTTTTCTGGAGTCATTGGAGGCCGCGGAACGGAAATCGGTGACCGGCGAACTCCTCATTCGGTCGGGGGACCGGGATTTTGTCGCGGAGATTGCTGCGAGAATCAAAAACTCCGGTAGTACCGATGCGGCGATGAATCTTGCAAGAAATCTGATTTTGGATGCCGTAGCACAAATCGAAACGATTCCGTTACAGGAAATTGTCTCTTCGGAGGCGTTTCAATCTTTAGTCACGATTGCAAGATTTGTTGTCGAACGGAAAATCTGAAAAGGTGTTAAAGATGAAATCATGGACTTGGCTTTCCCGGATTGTGCAAAACGCACCGGTTATCAATCCGTCGATTCTTGCGGCGGATTTTGCTCATTTGGAGGACGAAATCCGAAAAGTCGAGGCTGCCGGAGCCGAAATTTTGCACCTCGACATCATGGACGGCCATTTTGTTCCCAATCTGAGTATCGGCATTCCTGTTGTGGAAGCGATTCGCCGAATCACGCAACTCCCTTTGGATGTGCATCTTATGTTGTCGGAACCGGCAAAATATGTCAAAGCGTTCCGCAAAGCCGGAGCGGACATTCTTACCGTTCCCATTGAAGTGCTGGATGATCCGCGACCGTTGCTTGATGAAATCCGTACACTCGGTGCCGCTGCCGGACTGGCCCACAATCCGCCGACGCCGATAGAGAAACTGTCGCCGTTTTTGAAAGACTGTGAGTTGGTTCTGACCATGAGTGTGATGCCGGGATTCGGAGGACAGCTTTTTACGGAGTCGGTGTTGGAAAAAGTGCGGTACATTCGGGAAAACACGGATTCCGGGACGCTTATTTCCATCGACGGCGGGATCAATCTTCAGACGGTCGTCCGGGCGGCGGAGGCAGGGTGTCATCTGTTTGTTGCGGGAACGGCGATTTTCGGAGCGGAAGATTACACGGTCCGAATGCGGGAACTTCGCCGTCAGGCAAATGAAGCTTTTTTATCTCAAAAAAGATAAATCCTTCCTGTGTGTCTGTCGTTGACATTTTTGTAATTACGCGTATTCTTTAGCAACGGTAGTACTAAAAGTCTCCGGAAAAGCGGCTGTTTTTCTATTTTGGAGTTTTTTCCCTTCTGTTTTCTCCTTTGATCGAGTTTTCATGGTTTTTCATCCCGACAATGTTGCTTCAGGAATGTCAAATGATTTTCGGCATGCTCGTGAGCTTCAGGCCATTTTGAAGTTGAGTAAACTTCTCGGACAAGGGCTTGATCAGTACACCATTTTACAAGCCACACTCGAACTCCTTAACGCGGAGTTGGGGCTGACTCGCGGAATGATTCTGTTGCTCACTCCGGACCAGGACGGTTTGGCACTCGAAGTGGCTCATGGATACACCCCTTACGAAGAGGGAAAAGTGCCTTACAAAAGGGGGGAAGGAATTGTCGGAAAAGTCATCGAAACAAGACGCCCTATTGCCATTCCCAAAATTTCGGAGGAGCCGCGGTTTCTCGACCGCATTTACAATCGAAGGCAAAAGTATCCTGGAGAGCTCAGCTTTTTTTGCGTCCCGATCCGTTGTGAGCGTGAAATCCTCGGCACGCTTTCGGTTGACCGCCCTTACGATCCCGCCGAGCCGCTCGACCATGACATCCAGATTCTCACGATCATTGCCAGTATGATTGCTTACGACGTGAAGATACGCCTTGCGGTACGGGCGCAGCAGCAGACGCTTGAAGAGGAAAACTCGCAGCTTTGGAACCAGCTTCTCAACCGTTACCGTCCGGAGAACATGATCGGCAACTCCAACGCCATGCAGGAAGTGTACAGGTCGATTTATCAGGTGGCGTCCAGCGACACGACGGCGTTGATTCGCGGGGAGTCCGGAACGGGAAAGGAACTTGTCGCCCATGCGATTCACTATTCCAGTCCGCGTGCGAAAGGACCGTTCATTAAAGTCAATTGTGCCGCTCTTAACGAAAATCTCCTGGAAAGTGAGCTTTTCGGCCATGAAAAAGGAGCCTTCACCGGAGCGATCAATCAGCGGAAAGGACGCATTGAGGAGGCCGGCGGCGGAACACTGTTTCTCGATGAAATCGGTGATTTTTCTCCGCTCATTCAGGTGAAATTGCTGCGGGTCATCCAGGAGCGGGTCTTTGAACGTGTCGGAAGCAGCACGCCGCAGAAAGCGTCCATTCGTTTGATTTGCGCGACCAACCGTAATCTTGAAGAAGCTCTTGCCGCGAAGAAATTCCGGGAAGACCTTTATTATCGGATCAATGTTTTCCCGATCTTTCTGCCGCCGTTGAGGGAGCGTCGCGGGGACATTCTTTTGCTGGCGGATCATTTTGTCGAAGTTTACTCCAAAAAAATGGAGAAAAATGTCCGGCGGATCAGCACGTCCGCCATTGACATGATGGCGTCATACCATTGGCCGGGAAACGTCCGCGAGCTGGAAAACACGATAGAGCGGGCGGTGTTGTTGAGTTCGGAGGGAGTCATTCACGGGCATCATCTTCCGCCGACATTGCAGACCGGTCACACAACCAACACCCACGGCGACGGAACCTTATCCGACCGGGTTGCCGTTTTCGAGCAGGATATTATCATTGACGCACTGAAGCGGAAAAATGGAAACATGACCGCGGCAGCGCAAACACTCGGCACGACCCCGAGAATTCTGCGTTACAAAATCCAGCAGTACAACATTGACGTCAAACAATTCGCCCGAACCGGAAAATAACAACACGTTCCACCGCAGCCGGGAAGCCCCGGCGGGCAGTATACATCCCGGCTGTGCGATCGGCTTCCGTTGTCATCCTTTTTCTTTTTGTTCTGCTCACGGTTCCCAGTGAGCAACGCGAACGGCAACGTGGCACGCTGTGCTGTACCGCACTTGCCTTCGGCCTCGTGTTGGAAAAATTCTCCATCAGAAAGCGACCGCCTCAAAGAGGCCGGGAGCCTACTGGGATCCAACGCCCTCGCGTTGGCCGCCGGAGGCAAAAAAACCTCCTCAATCGCCGATTTCCGCCCCCCAATTCCCTCTGGCGGGGAAGTTTTTGTGATTTTGCCGAAACGTTGGATTGTCGAACGGACATTCGCGTGGATTTCAAAATATCGACGCCACTCGAAAGATGACGAACGAAATCCCCTGTCCGGCAAAACCATGATTCCCATCGCCATGACCGCCATACCTGCAACATCGAAAAGGATACTTTTGAAGACTTATTCTAAGCGAACAAGGAATCTCACTCGGTCAATCGGCCACCGAAGAGAAGAGCAATGAAATCACGGTGGTCCCTGAATTGCCGGATGCCGTGGAGATGGAAGGAGCGGTGATCACCATTGATGCGATGGGTACGCAACACAAAATCGTCGATAAGATTCTTGAGAGGAATGCCGGTTATGTCCTTGCGGTGAAAGAGAATCCACCGAAACTTCATGATACCGTTCAAAAGTATTTTGAGAAGATTGATCTTTCCGCAGGTTCTGTTTCGAGAGTTGTCGAAGAGGAAGTTTCCCGTAGTCACGTGGAGCATCGGGAATATGATCAAGTGACGATTCCGAAAGATTTGACGGAAGCGACAAAATGGAATGGCTTAAAAACAATCAGCATGGTCAGACGCCCCACCGCAAAACCAATGAAACGAAAACGCGTTACGACATTTCTTCGGAACGCAGAAACGGCAAAGAGTTTGCTCAATATGTTCGCAAGCATTGAGAAATCGAAAACCGTTGACACTGTGTTTTGGCGAGGACGCATCGTGAGGACAAGAGTCGGATTCGTGAGCGGACGATTGCGGACAACATTTCATGGATTCACCGTTTCACAATCACGTTCGCGAAACAAAATTCACGCGAAGGAAGTCTCATAGGCAAACGAAGAAAAGCTGCATGGAGTTTTGACTTTCTCATCGAATGGATACTCAGGACGCATCAATAAATAAATATATCAAATAATTTTGCAGTTACAGAAAAAATCATTACCTTTGTAGTCTAAAAAGTAGATAACAAATGGAAGACGAAACAATTCAAAAGAAAATAGCGACAATGTTGCCTGTTTTGGACGAAAAACAAACTCGCTTATATCTTGCAAGTGAAGCACAAAGCATTGGCTGGGGCGG
>JAISQK010000365.1 GCA_031274255.1 Planctomycetaceae bacterium
TTCTTGTGCCGGTCTGTGTGAGCAGTTCGCATATTGCGTTCGGCTCCATTCGGATGGAACCGGTTTTCATGCTTCTTGGTCAGAGTGCCGCGACGGCGGCGGTGATGTCGATAAAGAATCAGGTTGCCGTTCAGGATTTGGATTACATTGAACTCAGGAAACGTCTCCTCCGCGACAAACAGTGCCTCAATGACAAGTGAGCAACATGCCAGTTGTAAAGATTTTCCATCTGAAAGCGACCGCCTCGAAGAGGCTGGGAGCATACTGGGATCCAACGCCCTTGCGTTGGCCGCCGGAGGCATTTCTCCTGAACATCAGGGAAAGAATTTCGAGCTTCCAAGAGGGAATTTTGAGGTTCGAAGGTGACGATTTTGGACTTTGGATGGGAGGTTTTATGCCGGTTTTAGGGAAATCGCGGCCTTTTTCCTGACATTTTACGTATGTCCCTGAGCTTCTCGTAAAAACCTCTGAGTGACTCATAAAAACCTGCGAGTGACTCATAAAAGCCCACCAAGTAACTCGTAAAAGCCTATGAGCGGCTCGTAAAAGCCTGCGAGCGACTCATAAAACCCTATAAACAACTCAAAAACACCTGCGAACGGCTTGTCAAAACCTGTGAGAGGTTTAGAAAAGTCAGTGAATGGAGAAAAAAAGCTTCCAGAAGACAAGGAAAAGCTTTCCAGTGAGGAGAATGCCTCCGGCGGGCCGCGACGCCGCGGCGGGCGGTTTGCCTCCCAGCACCTTTGGTACGGTCGGCGTCGGTTGAAAAATCCTTCCAACTTGAGGCCGAAGGCTACCGGATGCAACGTCACGTTGCCCGCTCCGAAGCAATACCCCGTTCGCGTTGCTCACTGGGAAGCGTGCCGCTTCACCGCACATCGCAAGCGGTTGGAAAGATTATCCAACGAAGCCGACCGCACGAAAGTGCCGGGAGGCAAGTGCGATCCAACGTGCTACGTTGGCGTTGCCGGATCAGCGTAATTTTGGCCCGGTACGTTCAATATCATCCTCATCCTCTCCCACAATCTCCTCAATTTTGACGAGGACCTGATGCATTTGTTTAATGCGGTTTTTAAAAGAAGTTAGATTGTTTTTGGAAATTACGTAATTCCGGTCATCGGACAACGGAATTGTGATACTGTCGCCTTCCATTTCGGAAAGTTCAACAAATATTACCATTAAGATTCTGCCGCGCGGCGAAAGCGTGTACCGGATATCGTCCTTGAGACGTCCGCCGCCGGTTTCAAACCACGGACTGCTCATCGGCTGGTTGTCCAGTTTCAGCACCGAATCACAAAGTTTATCAAATTCCTCATTCGTTTTGGAGTTTGTCGCAATTTCTATGATTTTGTCCGCCAACTGTTGCGCCGTCGAGGTTCTCACATAATCCGGCACCAGTTCCGACTCCTTGTTCCAACCCGACGCAAAGAGTCCGTACAGTGTGGTGGTGGACATCTCCCATTCCTTCTCGCACTCCTCAATGACACGCCGCACCGTCGCATTTTCCGAAGGAGTTTCCGAAGAAGCTTGCGACGCGGCCTTTATGACTTCCTTCACCGTCTCAACAGAAGTTTGCGCCTGCTGTCTCGCTTGCGACACCGCAGCCGTAACATCCGGGGAATTCACCGCCTGCGGCACTGCCTGTTCTGCAGCATCAGGATTCGACGGTGTCCAGAACTCCCTCCATTCATCATTTATACGCCGCAAATTTTCCGAAGAATAGGTTTTCGGCGGAACAGCCGCGTCTGTCCGATCAATCCATTGAGCAAGGGTATCCCATTGGAGAGGCTGCAAATAACTCATGTCCTTCTGATCCTTCTGAAATACCTCGTCAAGAAGGTTCCACTTTGCCTGTAGTGAAAGTCTGTTGAAAAGCTCGGAAGCCTTCTCCAGAGAGGAAACGGAAACGTGGTCTGAGTTAGAAAAGTGATCAAAGTAAGCCTTTATCAACTTTGTATAATACTTGTCTTTGAGAGTGATCGGGAGCTGCGGAGACCGCGGCGGCCCGGCAATACGGACACCGGTACCTCCGGACGTACCGCTCGTTGCGTCCCCGCCGCTCCTTGTCACCACGATCTGTTCCACATTGAGGGGGAGGACCTGACGCGGCGCTGATCCCTGAGCCGGCAGCGAAGGACTCTGTGCATATCCTATGATTCCCGGAGGCGGCAGGGTAGAACCCGGCAGGGCAATGGACGGGACTTGACCGGTTTCCTCGCCCGGTGTTTTACGGTTCGGCGGGGCGAGAGTCGGAAGCCGTGAATCCCGCTCGGCCACTTCGATGATTCCCTGGAGATCGTCAGGATTGACCACGGTATTCCCCAGAGAAACGTATTCCCCGTCCTTTTTTCCGCGGCTGAGCAGCCAACTGAAAATATCCGCCTGCAGCATTGCCGGTGTCCAGGCGTTGTGTCCGCAGAGGCCGAATTCCGACTTCTTCACGTTGCATCCCGCCGCTTCCGCCTTCGCAAAATTTTCACGGGCGGATTCGATTCCATGGTCGTCGGAACTGTAAATCGCCCAGATCGGAATCTTTTTCAGATTCGGTTTCCTGGCAAGTTCCGACTCCCTGAGCGTACTCCAACTGACGAGCGGAACACCCGCCGCAAAAAGGTCGGCACCGTATTCGAGAGCACGCCATGTCCCGTCGCCGCCGGTACTCAGACCGCTCACCGTAATCCGGTCGGGGTCAATCGGATAGTTCTCACGCACCTGATCAATCATCGCGAACGAGAACCCGAGCGGGGAATCACTGAAATCCTCCCCCACATCTTCAACCGTCACGTACTCCGTGACCGTGACTTGCTTCATGGCCTGCTTCTTCCCATCGGTCGTTCCCGCCGCAGACGCAGGCGTCGTTTGCGGTCCGGCGGTTTCGGACTCGATCAGTGTGATGAGGCTGCTGAAGAGCGACGAAACCGCATTTTTGCTGCTCTTCGGTTTCGGTACGGCTTCGGTCACCGGTACCGTCACCGTTCTCGTGACCGGCTCCGTGCGGAAAATGCTCCGCGGTCCCCAACCGGCATGATCATTGGGAGCCTGCGGCACAAGGAGGAAAAAGTCGAGCTTTTTGGGACCGGTCAGATAGGTGATCATGTGATGCAGGTGCGTGAGCTGCTCCATGTTGTTGTCACCGGTTTCGCCGGCACCGTGCAGCCAGAGAATCAACGGATACGTTTTTCCCTTTTCTATACCCGCAGGAACATGCAGCCGGTATCTGATCGGCGTTTCCTTGTATTTGCTTTGGCTCGTGTAAATGAGCGTCTCCTCCTTGAAAAGCGTCAACATGGCCGGCATGGCGGTGGTTTTCAACTCCTCATTGTACTTGGCCGGTTGAACCGCGATCGCCTGCAATTGCTCGAACGTCAGATCAGGATTTTCCTGGGCAGGCAGGATGCCGGACACCATCAGCGACAACACCCCGGCCGCCGCGGATAACAACAGTTTCATTCGTTTTTTCATAAAAATTCTCCTCTGGTTTTAAAGGGTCACAGATCGGGGGCGGAGCGGAAAGGATTTCCGTCTCTTCACACTCCCGACTTATTCAAACATTCGTTCCAATGCCTCGTCAAGTTTCCGACCGCGTGCGTCGAGCAGCACGGCGTTTCCCTGACGGTCGCGCAAAATCACAACAGGAAGCGTTTTGACGCCGTAATACGTCGAAAGCGGCAACTCTCCTTTCTCTACGCTTTTTTGTTTGACCAGTACCGTCCACGGCAACGGCCGTTTCTGTAAAAAGGCCGTCCATTGCGGTTCCTCGGAGTCCACATTGTAACCGATGATTTCAAATCCCCGGTCGTGATATTTCGCGTACAGTGTTTTCAGGTGCGGAAATTCGGCAATGCACGGCGAGCACCATGTCGCCCAAAAATCAAGCAGCACGACTTTGTTTTCAAGCGTTTTTTCGTCAAACACGGCGCCGGTTTGGTCAATCCCCCAAATCGGCACCGGCTTGCCCGACAGTTCCAGACGCCGAAGCGTTCCTTCATAGACCGCGGTCAGATCGACAAGTTCCGCCGCACCTTTTACGGAAGCCGCCGCCTGTTTGTTCGCCGATTGCGACGCGGCCGCCGTAAGGTGAGTTAAGAGCGTCACCATTTCCGAAGACCGGGACTTCTCGTACTTCTCGGCGGTTTGCAGAATCCGCTCCAGTGTTTCAAGGTTCCGTTTGTTGAAATGTGCCGGGAGAAATGTCTGATAATCGCGGACCAGATCCGCAAAAACATTCCAATCGGCTTCAATGCCGCCCTTGGAAAGACGGTCCAAGTTTTTGCGGTACCATGTCCGTTTGATTTCCTGATACAACAGGACAAACGGCGGAGATGCGGCAATCTGTCCGGCGTAATCGTTGAGCGGGGTGAAATTTTTGTCCGCTTCCGCCGTGTGCAGAAGCGAAAGGTATCTGAGGTAATACGCTTCCTGCCGGATGTCGGCCTGATTCGGCGGCACATTTTTGTAAAAGCACCAGGTTCCGGGAATTTTGTCCCGCTCCAACCGTTCCCTCTTCGGGTCCGCGAAGGGAGGAAAATTTTCGCTGGCAGCGAATTTTTGACAACTTTCCGAGAGTTTTTCAAACAAGACGGCGAGTTCCTGATGATTCCGGCGTTCTTCGACCGCTTTCCTTTCCTCGTTATGCCGCTCCCGAAGAGGCCGATGGAGCCGTTGCGTCAAAAAACGAGAGTAATAATTGAAAAAATTCTCCCAGGCGTCCGACGGAACCTCCGCCGCGTTCCAGTCGGCAGGAGGAAGCGTTTCTCCTTGTACAGATTGAACTTGCAGCAAAACCATCAGACAAAAAAAGAAAAGCGTCTTTTGTAACATAGGAGGTGAAAAGATGAAAAGCGTGCGGGGGATGACTCAAGTCATCGAAAAACAGTCAACGAAACAACACGGTAATTGTACCAGATGTCAAAAGAAAACACAAGCGATTTTGTAAAAATATTTTGAGAAATTCCCGCTTCCCCGCCATTTTGCCTCTTGACTTTTCTGACGGCATTGATTATATTAAATTCCAGTGTTACGTTTTACAGTCTCAAGTCAATTTTGTGAGAAGGAGTTTTTTATGAAAAAGCTGTTAGAAAATGTTAAAATAGGGGGGGGGGGCTGTCTGTGCCGTTCTAAGACGGCTTTCACCCTGGTGGAGCTTCTTGTTGTTATTGCAATCATCGGAATTTTGATTGCTCTTCTTTTACCCGCGGTTCAAGCGGC
>JAISQK010000031.1 GCA_031274255.1 Planctomycetaceae bacterium
CAACGTCCGCACGCTGCCTTGCGGGGCTGCTCGTATGTTGCAAAGGCGAAATCTCAACCGGCTTGTTTCGAAACAGGGAGTTTTCCATCACTCCGTTTCGACAAGAATCAGAAACCGGCCGCCATTGTAACGCTGTGCGGACTTGCTGAATGTCCAGTCGGAGTGCTGATTGCCGTCCGCAAGCGGATTGTTGCCGATTCCGACATCGCAATTGGAGCCGGAATGAAAACTGTTAAACGCCAATATCGTCTGTTTTTTAGCGGCATTGTGAATCTGCAAACAACCGTAACCCGGTGAGTTGCCTGTCGTCATGGAATCGCCGAAGTCGTAATTTTCGTTACTGGCACCGGGAACACTCGCCGCATTTTCCTGACTGTAATTGCAATCCCAGAATTCGACGTGACATCCTTCAGCAAAGGTTCCTGTTTCAATTCCCGGAACATTGGAAACAACAGTCACATGGGAAACAGGCTTCTGAAACCTCGCACCGGACGCTTTCACCGGCACACCGAGTTTCGCAATGTCAGACTCCAGCGGCGGCATTGTCACAAAGACGTACTGCGGTGTGCCTTTTTTCGGAGTGAGATAAAGGAAATAGCTGGCCCGCTTGATTTTTCCGGTCACTTCACCGCTTTTGTCCGTTGTATAGACAAACCGCTGACCGTTATCCGTCAGAACAGGGTGGGTCGGATCGAAACTGTAAACCAACCGGTATTTTTCCGCGTCGGGAATCAACTCGTCAAAGACGCTCCGCTCCGGAATTTTACCGGCACGAAACGCTCCGAGTTGAAGTCCGGCTTCATTCTGAACATTGGGTTCGGCGGTTTCACTCCACGCATAACGCACCGCATACGCTTTGGCGACATTCGGGTTCGTCAGTTCAATCGTTGTCCCGGCAATTTTCGCCTCGGCTTTGTGATACACCCCGTCGGCTCCGGCGATTTCAAACCAGTCAGGAGCCTGACCGTCACGGGTTTTCAACTGTTCGGCATACTTGAACCGGAGAACAAGCGTTGCTCCGTCAATGGTCATGCTGTCAAGTTCCGGCGATTCCGCGGCGAGATTTTTGCCGTAAGTCCGTTTCAGAGCCAGCAGGGCAAGACGGTTTCCAACCTGTAATTTTCGCGGCGGATGAATGTCTTTGATGTCGGTGACCAAATCTGTGATGATGGCCTGACCTGTTTTCGGTACCGATTTTTCCACGGACGACTGGGCCTCCCAGAGTTCCGGCAGTCGAGACTCACGGTCGCCGCCATACGTGAACGGGGCAAGCTGAACATAGTAAAACCCGAAATCGGGGTTGTGGAACACCGTCCGCCAGCCGCTGATGAGAGCTTTCATTTTTTCGGCATAGAGCATTCCTTCCGACACGTTTGATTCGCCCTGATACCAGATTGCTCCCCGCATCGCAAACGGGACAAGCGGGTGAATCATGGCATTGTAAAGCGTCGCGGGCTGCTGCTGATTGGTGTATGGGGCAATTTGCGGCGGAAAGACCGGCGGCGGAGTCATCCGGTTGTTCGCGGTCAGATTCTTTTCCGAAACGGCAACCCATGCCTTGTAACTTGCCAACGCCTCCGCGGCGAGTTTCTTGTAAACATCGGAGGCGGGGTCTTTGGCGGCAAGTTCGTCAGTGAGATTTTTCAGCGTCGGAACGGCCTGAAAACCAACCGGCGGTGTCCAAGGCTCAATACGCGTTCCGCCCCACGACGAATGAACCAGTCCGACCGGCACACCGAGTTCCTCCTGAATCCGCTTGCCGAAATAATATCCCACGGCGGAAAAAGACGGGATCGTTTCGGTGTCGCACGGTGTCCATTTTGCCTGAAGGGAATCCTGCGGCGCAACATTCCACGCTTTCGCGACTTGAAAGAGACGGATGTCCGGATTGTTGACCGTTTTAAGTGCGTCCTGATATTCCGCCGATCTTGCCATTGTCCATTCCATGTTCGACTGTCCGGAACAGAGCCAGACTTCACCGACAAGGATATTTTCCAACTTCAGCTCATTTTTGCCGGTGACGGTCAACACGGAAGGCTTGCTGTCCGCTTGAAGAGGAAGGAGTTGAACCATCCAGCGTCCCTCTGCGTCTGCGGTTGCGGATTGTGTTTGCCCCGCAAAGGAGACGGTCACTTTTTCACCGGAATCCGCCCAACCCCAGATCGGAACCGGCAAATCGCGTTGAAGGACCATGTTGGACGCGATGACTTCCGGCAACCGGACATCCGCCCGTAAAAATGATGCGGAAAAGGCAGAAAAGACAGTGACCGCACATCCGGTCAGAAAAGCAGTACAGAAATACGGAAAAACATTCTTCATGTGGAAAACTCCTCTTTTATTGTGTCAATTTTTTGCAGGAAAAACCAGAAACCGTATTTTACGGCATATTTTCCTAAAAAGAAACCACCCGACGATTTTTTTCACAAAATGCGGAAGAAGAGAAAAAACATGATTTTTGCCCGCTATTCCATAAGCCGTCTTTCGACGCCGGGATCAAAACGGCGGTGGACGGCCTGACCATAGTCCTTCTGTTCGCGGGAGCGTCCGATGCTCGGCCAGGCGGAAATTTCTTTCAGTTCCGGCATGATGTCGGTGAGTTGGCTGTAAAGTGTTTGCAGCAGGTAAGTTATCGATTCGTTCTCTCCGGAAAATTCCATGAGCGACTGCACGGTTTTCATGACACGAATCAGTTTCGCGCGAACTTTGACCGGCATATCAGGAATCGTGTCAGGGTCAACGAGAAGTTCCGCCACAGGGAGGTCAAGAGCTTCCTGCCATCGGTAAAGCTGTTCCAGAGTCAGATTGGAGGAAGGGTTTTCCTGCTCTCTTGCGGTAGGAACATCAACACCGAGTCGCTTGGCAATGCCGGCTAATGAAAGACACTGCGTTTTCCTGATTTCAGCAATCCGGTGGTAACACACTCTTCCGGTTCCAGGAACCGGCAAGGAAAACTCTTGCGTCGAAGTTGTCGGGACGGAATCTGCTTTCATGTTTATTCCCCTTTGCTCAGACGAGGCAAAAACAACCCCGCTTATCCTGTTTCGGTGAATCCGCTCTCTCGGCGATAAAAAAAAGACAAAAATCAAGATTGTACCGGTTAGCGGAGAAAAACCAATTTGCTGCAGGGATGCCTGGAAGCCCCGGCGAGCGGTAGGCTCACGCTCACTTTGTTCGATTCGCTTTCATGAAATGAACGGCCCTTGTTCCGCCGTGTTCCTGTTTTTTATAAGTCCGTTTCAAATTCCGTAGCTCTTGGAAGACCGTCGGAATGGCTTTCATGGCAACTTCTCCAGATTGATTTCCTGTCAATTCTCTGACAACGACTTCGCATTGTCCACAGGACAAAAATGATAACAAAAAATCGAGAGTGGTGACTCAAAGAAAGACAGATATTGTACCCCGCCAACGTGCGATGTTGACCGTTGTATTTTACGGGAAACTCTCTTATTTCAAAGCCGTGCCGTGACTATTGACGGTTACACGTGATTATTGACGGATCACACGGCTTTTTCTGCGTAAAAACGGTTTGGCACTCTATTTGCATAAGCAGGATTTCATGTTCCCTGTTTTCGGACATCGCGGTGAATCAGAACACCGTGTCACGAAGGTACCGATACACAATAACGGGATTTCGTTCTGACGGAACCCAACCTCTTTTGATGAAAAGGAAAATTCAATGAAAAACGCAGAAAAGAAAAATCCGTCTCTTCCCTCGGAAAATGCTGGAAATGTTAAAATAGGGGGGGGGGGCTGTCTGTACTGTTTTAAGACAGCTTTTACCCTTGTCGAACTTCTTGTCGTGATTGCAATCATCGGGATTTTGATTGCACTTCTTTTACCCGCCGTTCAGGCGGCCCGTGAAGCCGCACGAAGAATGCAGTGTTCTAACAACTTCAAGCAAATCGGGATAGGTCTCCACAACTATCACGACACTCACAAAGTCCTGCCGCCCGGTGCGATCATTCTGCCGCGTGTGCTTGGAAATTTGTCCCCCATCGGACCGCATGGCTGGGGAACACAAACATTCATCCTTCCGTTTCTGGAACAGACGGCGATATATGAAAAAATCGGCGGCGGTAAACTAACGTTCGAGGAAGCGTTTGCCGATGCCGATACTCGCCCGTATCTGAGTGAAAAAATCAACGTGTATATTTGTCCGACTGACACAGGAAGCGACCCAAATCCTCTTCGCCTACTCGCAGACGGAACGGCAGTGGGAAGAACAAATTATATAGCCGTTCGCGGTTTTTTTTCCTACACCGGTATTGATACCACCGGAACCGAGGAAACCCCGATCAAAAACAGTACCGTCAACACGGGCGTTTTCCCCGCCAATGTACGTTACGATTTCGGCAGTATCACAGACGGCTTGAGTAACGTGTTCGCTTTTGGGGAACGAACATCGGAATTCGGTAACAATTCAGGCGGTTGGCCGGGAGCACCTGCCGGCGGTACATTGGATTGCATCAACGGAGCGGTACGTCCCAAATTAAACGAATTGAACCCGGTAGGTATGGTGAAGGGATTTTCAAGTCTGCATCCCTCCGGTGCCAATTTTCTATACTGCGACGGGAGCGTCCATTTTATCAGTGAAACGATTGAGCATCGTTACGAAGAGAAACCGCCCTATTCCGGCGACATCTCTGCTACCGGGGAATTGCCTCACTTTTACAACTCAATCACTCAGGGAGGAATAGGAGTGTATCAATTACTTGGTACCAGAAACTCCGATGTCCCCAAAAATCTTCCATAATCCGTGTTTTTTGAAAAAGAATTTTTTCAAACTTCTTGTTGAAAGGAACAATGACCGTATGAAAAACAGATTTGTTTGGTTAGGAACGGCAATTTTTATGACAACTCTGCTCGTTGGTTGCAATGATTCCAAAATAGGATATGTGACCGGAAAAGTGTTGATTGACGGTAAACCCGCTAAAAAAGACTTGGTGGTACGTTTTCATCCGCAAGCAGAGGGAGGGTCGCCTTCCACGGGAATCACGAATGAAAACGGGAATTACGAAATGCACTTTTCAATTACGAAAAAAGGGGTTCAAACCGGCTTCAACAGGGTCGTAGTAGAATATCCCGATGGAGAAAAGCTTCCCGAAACGCCCGGTTTTCTGAAGGAGTACAATAGGAACCCTTTGATTTACGAGGTCAGACCCGGAAGACAAACTTACGACATTCACATTGAAAGCCAACCCAAAAAATAATAACCCCGCTGAAACGGTTTTGAAATTCCTCTCACAGGAAAATCATTTCAGATGGATTCCATTAACCCCCATGATTTAAAAGGAGAAAACCTTATGAAAGTGAATCTTTTAGTGTTACCGGTGCTGTTGCTTCTGTCGGGAGTGACAGCACTTTTCGCAGAAGAAAAACAGGAACGTCCCAACATTGTGATTTTCCTCGCCGATGATCTCGGCTGGGCGGATGTCGGCTGGCATAATCATGCAAGCGAAACCCCGATCAAAACACCGAATCTTGATAAACTTGCGGATTCCGGTATAAAACTGGAGCAGTTTTATGTCCGCCCGCTTTGTACTCCCACACGGGCGAGTCTGCTGACCGGCCGTTATCCCATGCGGTATGGATTGCAGCAGCTCGTGATCTTGCCCTGGTCAGACTACGGTTTGCCGACCGAGGAACGGACATTGGCCGACGCTCTGCATGAAACCGGTTATTACACCGCCATCATCGGGAAATGGCACCTCGGTGTTACGGATAAGAAATACCTTCCGCTCCAGCGGGGGTTTGACCATCACTACGGCCTGTATAACGGGATGATTGATTATTACAATCACACACTTCCAGGACTTGGCGGGCTTGATTGGCATCGGAACGGAAAAGCCGTCCGTGAAGAAGGTTATTCGACGGATTTGATCGGCAATGAAGCCGTCGATTTGGTCAAAAATCACGATACAACAAAGCCGCTCTTCCTTTACGTCCCGTTTAACGGTGTCCATTCACCGTTCCAGGAAGCCCCGGACAAGGAACGGAACGCTCAGTACGACAATCTCAATGGCACAAGAAAAGTCTATGCCGGAATGGTTGCTTCGGTGGACTCGAATGTCGGACGTATCGTCAAAGCTCTTGAAGAAAAAGGAATTCTGGATAACACCGTTATTTTCTTTTCGAGCGACAACGGCGGACCATCTCCGAGAACCGTTACGGACAACGGTCCGCTTCGCGGTTCCAAAGCAACCGCGTATGAGGGCGGTGTCCGGGTTCCGGCATTTGTCGTTTGGCCCGGAAAAATCAAACCCAACACCGTTTCCCATCAGGCGTTTCATATCGTGGACCTTTATCCGACGCTGCTGGGAATTGCCGGTGCGTCTCTTGAGCAAAAACATCCTCTTGACGGCGTGGATATCAAAGACGCGCTCCTTGAGGACAAACCCCTTTCACGCAAGGAAATTCTGCTCTACAGTGTTCCCCATAGCGGAGCGATACGGGTCGGCGACTGGAAACTTGTGATCAACGGCGGTTCTTCATTCCGTTTCGGTCAGGGACAAGGACAAGACCGGAAAACGGAGCTTTTCAATATCAAGGAGGATCCGTATGAGAAAAACGATCTTGCCGCGTCAAACCCGGAAAAACTTCAGGAACTGCTTGAACGTTACGACGTTTACGTCAAAGAATCGGTCCCGCCCCTGGAAAAACCGGTACCGAAAAATTTCAAGACGCCGGAGGTTTGGGGAGAAGAACCGGATTGAACCTTGCCGTCAACGCAGCACATGAAATCAATCGCGAGCCGCCAACGCAAGTGCGGTCCAACGTGCTACGTTGACCGCCGCGGCCCGGAGGCACTTCCTTTTAACGTCCTGTGGCGAAAGAATTTCACAAGATGATCAGGATACAAATGATTGGACACGTTTTCCAATTAAAATCCAGTCTCCATAAGACGGGATTCCATTAAAAGGAAATTTTCAAGTAATATAATTTAATGACAAATTTTTCAGAAAGTGCAGATGATCATGAAACGAATTTTTATCGGACTTTTCGCGGTCGCAGCCATGTCCCATCCCATGACATTGCCGGCCCAGACGACACAACAGGCCAATTCGCCAAAACCGGCGACTTCGGCGACGGTCCAAATCAATCAGCAGGAATACAAACGGCTTGATTTTTCCGACAACCTCGATTATCAGGAGGCGACACGCGGATTTATTGCCGATGTTGAAGACGGTATTCTCCGTAACGAAAAAGGAGAAGTGGCGGCAGACCTGAAACAGTATGACTTTATCACCGGCGAATCGCCCGCCACGGTCAATCCTGCGCTTTGGCGGCATGCCGGACTGACCAAAATCAGAGGCCTTTTCAAGGTGACCGACGGCTTTTATCAGGTTCGCGGGTTCGACCTCACCAACATCTCGTTTGTAAAAACCAAAACCGGTTATTTGGTGATTGACCCTTGTACCAATCCCACTGCGGCAAAAGCCGCCTATGATTTACTGAAAAAGCATGTCGGCGATTATCCCGTCGTGGCGGTCATCAGTTCTCACAGCCACACCGACCATTACGGCGGCATACCGGGTGTTGTTTCGCATGAAGAGGTGATTTCAGGAAAAATTCCTTACATCACTCCGGCCGGATTCTATGAAGAATCCGTCAGCGAAACCGTGCTGCTCGGCAATGCCATGTCCAGACGCGGTCTTTTCCAGATGGGAGTTGGTCTGCCCGTCAACGAATTCGGAGTTGTTGATAACGGTCTTGGAAAATCTTATCGCGGCGGCGTCTTTGATCCGTCGGTACTCTGGAGACCCAATACTCTGATCGACCATACCGGACAGACTTTGGAAATTGACGGTGAAAAATTGATTTTCCAGTACACGCCGGAAACGGAAGCCCCGGCGGAACTGATGTTTTACATTCCGTCGAAAAAGGTTTTCTTCTGCGCGGAATTAGGCACACGGACACTTCACAACCTGCTGCCTCCGCGCGGCGTCAAAATACGTGATGCCAAAGCGTGGGCCTACTATCTGGATGAGGCGATCACGTTGTTCGGCAAGGATCTGGAATATGTCGTTCCCGCTCACTCCTGGCCGTTTTTCGGTAAGGAACGAAGCCTCAATTTTCTCGAAAAACAAAGTGATCTCTACAAATATATTCATGACCAGACCATTCATCTTGCCAATCTGGGACTGAATCAGGAGGAAATCGCCGCGACGATAAAACTTCCGGCATCGTTGGACAGCGAATGGTTCAATCAGGATTTCTACGGCGCCGTTCAGCATAATGTCAAAGCGGTTTATCAGTATTATCTCGGCTGGTTCGACGGCAATCCGGCGAATTACAACCGCTTGCCGCAAAAAGAGGAAGCCGTCCGTTACGTGGAATGGTTCGGCGGCGAAAAAGCGGCACTGGAGAAGGCAAAGGAAAGCTACCGGAAAGGGGATTATCAGTGGGTTGTCCAGGCGTTGAAATGGGTTGTGTTTGCCAATTCTGGCAATACGGAGGCGAAAAACCTCCAGGCGGACGCTTACGAACAACTCGGTTACCAAAGCCGTTCGAGCATTTGGCGCAATATGTATCTGACCGCCGCTCACGAACTGCGCAACGGCAATGTCACCAGAAATTTTCCCAATCGTCCGGGACGCTTGCGCAACCTTTTAACGGAAGATCTTTTCAACTATCTTTCCGTCGCCATTGATGGGACAAAAGCGGACGGAAAAGAGTGTTCCATCCGCTTTGACATCACCGACGAAGAAAAAAGTTTTCATGTTTTCCTGAAAAACGGCGTACTGCATCACAAACCGTCAACGGGGACGGAACAGGTTCAACTGACGCTGCATTTGCCGAAAGACAAGTTACAGGAATTTGTGATGACCGCTCCCGACACGTCTTCCGTCCTCAATGCCGACAGTGTCAAAACCGATGGCGATGTTTCGGCATTGGCACTGTTGGCTTCGTTAATCACGCACTTTCATTTGAACTGGAATATTGTCACGGACTGACGACAGCATGTCCGGTCGCGTGGCACGCTGCACCGCAGCCGGGAAGCCCCGGCGCCAACGCAAGGGCGTTGGATCCCAATAGGCTCACGCTCACTGCGTTCGGTTCGCTTCCGATGGAGAATCTCTCCAACCGCTTGCGATGTGCGGTGAAGTGGTACGCTTTCCAGCGACCAACGGGAGCGGGTTCGTGGCTTTCGGAGCGGCAGCTCCCTCCGCCCGCCGCGGCGTCGCGGCCCGCCGGAAGCATTCTTTTAACGTCTTATGGAGTGAAGTATTCATTATGTCGCATCCCTTTAATCTCTTAATGAATCCTATTTTCCTCTTAATAGAACCCAATAGGATAAAAATTTTACTCATTCTGTCTTTAAAAGAATGCCTCCGGCGGCCAACGCAAGGGCGTTGGATCCCCAGATGGGACTGCCGTCCCGAACAAATAACCCGTTCGCGTTGCTCACTGGTATCAACCGGCGGAA
>JAISQK010000055.1 GCA_031274255.1 Planctomycetaceae bacterium
ACTCTTTGTCATACGCACATTGTTCTTTGCGATTCGGAATCACCGCAGTCATTCCCGATGCCAGAACGGGTCAAGAATCGCATTGGTATCGTAGCCGCGATCGGCAAGCAAAAACCGGACGTCAATCCCTTCGATCAGACGTTCTCACAAAACTTGCAATCCGCGACGGGAAGCATGCCGCTTCACCGCCCATCGCAAGCGGATGGAAACATCGCACATCCGCGGCCAAGTGGATTTTGGTATGGAGCCCCCTTTGGTTCCGTTCCATGTCCCGGTTTTCTCCGACCGCACCGGCGGCATCGGGATGCACCTTGACATGACTCGTATCAATCATCAATCCTTCAAAATCGGGCTTTTTGACTGGCAACTCAAGCAATTTTCCCACACACCCTTGTTACGCCGGCGGCAAAATCGGCGGTGCATATTTTTCCAACTGCTGTAATCCAGGGGCAAATCGCGCCACGGTGCCCCCGTGCGTAAAGACCCAAAACGTCGGTCACCAATCAATCGGCGACCAGCAGAAACAGACGTTGAGGAACTGCCGATTGTTGCAGGCGTTGCCGCTTTATGTGCAGCCGCCCCATGTGCCTTTGCGTCCGGCAGATGGTCTTCGAGTAATGCCCACATTGCGTCCGAAATGTCATGCCGATGATAAGCCGCGTCCATCTAAGCCGTTTACTGGGGTTGAGTACAAGCTCCATTTTCCCTTGATGATAACACTCTGACTTTCCTCTGGCAACTATTGACGACTCTGCCTAATCCGCTCTAGTACACAGTCGAATGGTACTTCCAGTAAGAAATCATGTTTTTTTTGATTTTTTTGCGTTGAGGAGCATACGTCGTAATTCTCCTCGCGTCTTTTGCATTCGAGGATAGGCCTTCAACCTTCGCTTTAACACTCGCGGCTCCACACGACCTGATTGATGCCCCACACGATGCTTAGACAATTCCATCGCATGATTCCCCGCGAACTCGCTTAACATTGCCATGCTCCTCCCAAGCACGCTTGTCCAACTCGTCGCCGCCAGAGCCGCCGCCGATGGGAAACTCAATCCGCAAGGCGTCCTTTTCCTCTGCGGCAGCGTGGCACGCTGCACCGCACTTGCCTTCGGCTTCCAATTGAAAAGATTTTTCATCAGACGGCGAACCGAACGAAGTGAGCGTGAGCCTATCGCCCGTCACGGCTCGCAACCGATGGAACGGCACGTTCCCCCGCTTGACGCATCGTGGACTTCTGATACATTATGATATTAGATCGGTTTGTTTTATCCCACTGCTGGTAAGGATGGTCATGAGCCGACGATATTCCCAAGAGTACGAACAGGGTTTTCCTCCGCCGGAAGGAATTCTTTGTCCTGCACATCGGGATTCTGTGTTTCACTCAACCTTTTATTTCAACTTAACTCAATCAAGGCACTCAAGTTATGGCAAAATATGTCTACAGTTTTGGACCCAACGGCACCGATGGCGATGCCACGATGAAAAATCTCCTGGGGGGCAAAGGAGCGAATTTGGCGGAAATGGCGAAAATCGGTCTTCCCGTTCCTGCCGGTTTCACCATCAGTACGGAAGTTTGCACCTATTATTACGCCAATGGCAACACTTATCCCCCGGAACTTGCCGCTCAGGTCGAAACGGCACTCGCTCAAATCGAAAAAGCGATGGGCAAGACTTTCGGTGACAAAAAAGACCTTCCTCTCCTCGTTTCCTGCCGTTCCGGCGCCCGCGAATCCATGCCGGGCATGATGGACACCGTACTCAACATCGGCCTGAACGACGAAACCGTCAAAGTTCTCGCCGACAAAAGCGGCGACGAACGGTTCGCTTGGGACTGCTACCGCCGTTTCGTGCAAATGTACGGCGATGTCGTGCTCGAAATGAAGCCGACGTCCAAAACCGACATTGATCCGTTTGAGGAAATTCTCGAACGGAAAAAACATCAGGCCGGTGTGAAAAACGATCCCGACCTCAAACCGGAACATCTTAAGGAACTCGTCGCGGAGTTCAAAGCCGCCGTCAAAACGCGGACAGGCAGGGATTTCCCGGAAGACCCGCGCGAACAGATGTGGGGGGCCATCGGTGCGGTGTTCGGAAGCTGGATGAATGACCGTGCCATCGTTTACCGCCGCATGAACAGCATTCCGCATGATTGGGGAACAGCCGTCAATGTGCAGGCGATGGTCTTCGGCAACATGGGGAACGATTGCGCGACCGGTGTCGCCCTCACCCGTAACGGAGCCAACGGCGAACCGGGAATCACCGGCGATTACCTCATCAATGCTCAGGGAGAAGATGTTGTGGCCGGTATCCGTGTTCCGAAAAAGATCGAAACGACCCTCAAAGACGACATGCCGAAATCGTGGGAAGAATTTTCCAAAGTCGCCATGCTTCTCGAAAATCACTACAAAGACATTCAGGACATTGAGTTCACCATTGAACGTCAGAAACTCTGGATGCTGCAAACCCGTAACGCGAAACGCACCGGTTTTGCCGCCGTGCGTGCTGCGGTCGACATGGTGAATGAAGGATTGATTTCCCCTGAAACCGCCATCGCCCGTATTCCGGCAAACGACATCACCCAGCTTTTGCAGCCGGTCTTCAGCGGAGCCGGTCTGAAGGGGAAAACGCCGATCGCCAAAGGAATCAATGCCGGACCGGGGGCCGCGACCGGTCAGATTTGCTTCCAGCCGGACGAAGCGGAAGCCCTCTGGCAGAAAGACAACCATGCCCAAATCATTCTCGTCCGCCGCGAAACAACCCCGGAAGACCTCCGCGGAATGAAAGTCGCCAAAGGGATTGTCACGTCGTTCGGCGGCGCCGCGTCTCACGCCGCTCTTGTTTCCCGTCAGATGGGAAAAGCGTGTGTTTGCGGCTGCGACTCCATCGTCATTGATTACAAGACCGAAACACTGACTGTCGGAGGCACTGTCCTCAAGAAAGGAGACTGGATTTCCGTTGACGGCTTCACCGGCAACATTTACGCCGGTCAGGTGCCGACCAGTCCGAGTGAAGTTCTTCAGGTTCTCTTCACCAGGGAACTGAAACCGCAGGATGCCCCGTTGTATCAGCGGTTCCAGCAAATCATGAGTTGGTCGGACCGTTTCCGCAAACTGGGAGTCCGTACCAACGCCGACAACCCGACCGAAGCGAACAACGCCATTGCTCTCGGAGCCGAAGGAATCGGTCTGACGCGGACGGAACACATGTTCTTTGATCATATTGACGACTTCCGTAAGATGATTCTTTCGGAAACCGTCGCCGACCGGGAAAAGGCCCTTGAGCCGCTTCTCGCGCATCAGCGTGCCGACTTTGAGGGAATTTTCCGTGCGATGGCCGGACGTCCCGTAACCGTTCGTCTGCTGGATCCGCCGCTCCACGAATTTGTGCCGCACGAAGCGAAGGAACAAGAGGATTTGGCCAGGAAAATGGGTGTTTCCACGCAGCAGATTGCCAACCGTGTTCATGAATTGGCGGAATCGAACCCTATGCTCGGTCACCGCGGCTGCCGTCTGGGAATCGTGTATCCTGAAATCACGAGAATGCAGGCCCGCGCAATCACCGAAGCGGCCACCAATGTCATGAGAGAGGGAATCAATGTTCATCCCGAAATCATGATTCCGCTTGTCGGCAACATCACCGAGTTCCGCAATCAGGAAGCGATCATCCGCGAGACCGCCGCGAAAGTCTTCAAGGAAAAAGGGATCACCGTCGATTACCTCGTCGGAACAATGATCGAAATTCCGCGTGCCGCCATCACCGCGGACGAAATCGCTCAAGGGGCCGAGTTCTTCTCTTTCGGGACGAACGATCTTACCCAAACGGGGCTTGGCATCAGCCGTGACGACTACGGTGCGTTTATCAACGACTATCAGGAAAAGGATATTTTTCCCGCCGATCCGTTCCAGACGCTGGATCAGGGCGGTGTCGGCAAACTGATGAAACTCGGCATCAAACTCGGTCGCAGTACCCGTGAAGACATTAAACTCGGTATTTGCGGTGAACATGGCGGCGATCCGGCGTCGGTCAAATTCTGCCATGAAATCGGACTGAACTACGTGAGCTGCTCGCCGCTTCGTTTGCCGGTGGCACGTCTTGCCGCCGCTCAGGCCGCGATTGCGGAGAAAAAAGCGAAAAAGGAAAAGAAAGCCTGTTGCTGTGACAGCCAGTGCGGCTGCTCCAGTGATTGCCAGTGCGGTTGCCAATCCGGCAAATCGTGCAGTTGCTGCAAATAGTTGACTCTGTTGAGTCCATACGAAGATGGAAAGGCGGTCATAGGTGAATATGACCGCCTTTTTACATGACAGGGGAATTTTATATTCTTATTCTTCGCCGTGTGCCGAAAATTCCTTCATTCCGGTTTTTTGAAGACGCCGGAAAGACGTCCGAGCAGAGAAACTTTCGGGACAGGTTTTTTCGGATCCAGGGATAAATTTTTCGCTTCTTCCAAGGAATCGAATTGCGGCTCCTCAAGATCACGTTGAATACGGCGTCGTTCCGAGCGTGTCGGCACCGAGACCGACGGCCGGGGCCGCGGCGGGCGGGAAACACTGCCGTAATCCCGATGTAACGGATCCGTATGATCAGTAAAATCCTCCCTGTCTTCCTCCACGCGGTTTGACCGCGACGGTTTCCGAGGTGAGTAATGCGGTCCCGGCTGTTCCGCATCGGTCTGTGAACTTCTCGCCGGCGGAAAAGAAGGCAATCTCTGCGATAACGGCGGCGAAACCGATGAAACATGCAGACCGGCCGTTTTTTTCGTTCCCAAATCGACTTCTTCACCAAAGTAAACTTTTTGAGCCTCTTTGTTGGAAAGCACCTCTTCAGGCGTACCGGAGCAAAGCACCTTTCCCGCCTGAATCACATAACTGCGATGCGTGATTTGCAGCGTTTCCCTAACATTATGATCCGTAATCAGAATCGAAATACCGTCTTTACTAAGTTGGCGGATGATGTCCTGAATCCCCTGGACAGTGATCGGGTCAATGGCGGCAAACGGTTCGTCCAGAAGAATGATTTTCGGATCAGAGACCAATGCCCGCGCAATTTCCAGCCGCCGCCGTTCCCCGCCGGAAAGTCCGCGGGCAAGGTTCTTCCGTAAATAGGTGAGTTTCAACTTTTCGAGCAACTCCTCACAACGGCGGTGACGCTTTTTCCGATCCATGTGAAGCATCTCCATCATTCCGAGGAGATTGTCCTGTACGGAAAGAAGACGAAACACGCTTTCCGCTTGCGGCAGATACCCCATACCGCCTTCACGGGCGCGGCGGTACATCGGCCAATTGGTGACGTCTTTGCCGTTAAGAAAGACCACACCGGCATTGGCGTCGATCAGTCCGCAGGTCATACGGAAACTGGTCGTCTTTCCGGCTCCGTTCGGTCCGAGAAGTCCGACGACTTCACCGTGATTCACGTGGAATCCCACACCATCGACGACCCGCCGTGAACCATAAATTTTGACGAGTCCCTCCGCTTTTAAGACCGTTTGCGGAACGAGATAACTTGTATTGCCGGTCGGCTGGATTTTTGCTGGTAAACGGGACATGGCCTGGTCACTTTTGTAATGAATTGAAATAGAAGCATACGGATTTTATTCTATCCGGTTTCCGCCGTAAAATCAAGAGCAAATCCGTCATTTCGACGTTTTGCACGGACTCACACGGCAAATAAACTCCGTTTCGGAGACGCACTGCCTGAAAATCTTTTTGTGGACAAAAGCGTCTTCTGCGGATAAAATGAGTAAGTCGGTGCCTGACGGCGTGCGACTCAACCGGTTTCTCACTCAAACGGCGGCATATCAACAATGGCACGTAACATCACACGGCTTTTTTCCGTAGCGGTTTTCTTCGTAACGCTTTTCTTTTCCGATGGATGTCGCCGACCGTCGTCGGAGTCTCCTCCGTCCAATCCAGTGACACCGCCGCAACGGATCATTTCCACGGCACCGTCCATCACGGAAACCCTGTTTTCGCTGAAACTGGAAGACCGTCTGATCGGCGTGTCAAGATTCTGCAAGTATCCCGCCGCCGCTCAAAATATTCCGAAAGTCGGCGGTTTTCTCGACCCCGACTACGAAACGATGCTCAGACTGAAACCGGATGTCGTGATTTTGCTCAAGGAAAGTACCGCTGTTCGTGAAAAGCTGGAGTCGCTCGGCGTGACGTGTCTTGCGGTGGATCACCGGTCCATTGAAGGGATTATGGCGTCGTTCCGGCAGATTGCGGATTACTGCGGTGTTTCGCCGCAGGGAGAAGAGCTTCTCACCAACATCCAGTCGCGGTTGGACCTCATCCGTACCAAGACAGCGGACCGGGCATCGGCACAGCGTCTTCCGCCGCGGGTTCTGCTGACGCTGCGGATGGAGCCGGAGCGAAACATCCGGACGGTGACGGCCGCGGGGTCCAACCCGTTTTTTCAGAAAGTTCTGGAACTGGCGGGAGCGAAAAACGCTCTGGAAAATCCGCGGACTCCGTTTCCGGTCATTTCCAGAGAGGGAATTTACGAGCTGAACCCGGATGCCGTCATTGATTTGGCATCGGGGGAGACCGGTTTCTCCGAGGCGGCGTTCCAACAAGGATGGCAGGACTTCGGTGAGGAGCTGAACGCCGTCCGGGACGGCCGGATTTATCTCATCACCGAAGATTATGCCATGATTCCCGGCCCGCGTTTCATCCTGCTGATTGAACGTCTGGCCGAACTGTTGGATGAGTGAAGATGATAAAAAATCCTTCCGTTGTCATCCTTTTCCCCTTTTTCTGCTCGTTGATAGAAATTAGTTTTCTATTGGAAAGATTTTCTATCTGAAGCCGACCACACTAAAGGTGTCGGGAGACGCACGCTGCTGCACCGGGAAGAAAACCTCGATTTTGCCGGTTGTTTCGATTTTTCTTATTATTCTTTCCTTTTGAACCGATAGGATACCGGGAGAGGTGTTTTTTTCTGAAAAAGGGGATCGAATGAGTCTTTTTGCGTCAATGAATGTTGCGCACACCGGCATGAATGCCGCCGACACAAGTATCAGTGTGATCGGTAACAA
>JAISQK010000068.1 GCA_031274255.1 Planctomycetaceae bacterium
CGGCACATCCATGACCGTGATGTCCGCATTTTACGGGAAACGGTGCGGGCAAAGTTGAATCTTGAGATGGCGTGTGAGCCGGAAATCACGCGGATTGCTTGTGAAATTGTTCCGGATCAGGCGACGCTTGTACCGGAAAAACGTCAGGAAATCACGACCGAAGGGGGACTGGATGTCGTCGGGAATCGGACAAAAATCCAGGAGACCGTCGCAAGACTTCACGAAAAAGGGGTCTATGTCAGTCTCTTCCTTGACCCGGAGGAGCGTCAAATCACGGCGGCAAAAGAGATTGCGTGTGACGCGGTGGAACTGCACACCGGATCCTATTCTCTTGCGGCGACATCCGTACAGCGGGATGCCGAGCTTGCCAAACTGTCGAATGCCGGCAGGCTCATCACGCAATTGGGACTGCGGCTTCACGGCGGACATGGATTGACGTATCATAATGTGCTTCCCGTGGCGAAGATTCCGAATATGTTCGAGCTGAACATCGGTCATAGTATCATTGCCCGGGCATTGATGGTCGGTCTGAGAAACGCCGTCGCCGAAATGAAACGTCTTATCAACAGTTGAAGCGCAAATGTCCGCAGAACCATTTGGACGTCTGGATCACCGCTCGGAACTTCGGGAGACGCTGCTTCCGTTATGCCGGTTGCAGCCGGGAGAGGTTTGGCATGATTCAAAGCACGGACACAAAGTCGGGGTGCTGGACGCCGCAAAGCGGGAAGATGTTCAAAAGATATTCGGTGAGGAACAGGCGGTGCTTTCAGTGCAAGACCCGCCGTATAATGTGACGGCCGGTGCGGAAAACACGGAGAATCTTTTCAGATGGAACCTGAAGGATTACATGGAATGGTCGGAAAAATGGGTTGAAAACAACCTCCGAATCATGACGCCGGATGCCGGACTTTACGTTTGGCTTGGCGCGGATCAGCGTGACCATTTTCAGCCGCTCCCGGATTTCATGGTGATGATGCGCCGGTTTCCCGAGCTTGTTTCGCGGAGTTTCATCACCATGAGGAACCAGCGGGGATACGGTACGCAAAAAAACTGGATGGCGGTCCGTCAGGAATGTTTGTACTACGTCAAAGGAAGTCCGGCCTTCAACGTGAACGCGGAATACACTGAAATTCCCAGGATTTTACGCGGCTACTACAAGGAAGTTCACGGACAGAAAATGGAAAATCCCGAACGCAGCCGATCGGAAAACATCCGTGCGGGCAATGTTTGGGTTGACATACAACAGGTGTTTTACCGGATGCAGGAGAATGTGCCGGGATGTTACGCCCAAAAACCGTTGAAGTCGATAGAACGGATACTTCAGGCAAGCAGCCGCGAAGGGGACTTGGTCGCGGACTTTTTTGCTCACGCAGGAACAACGCTCCTTGCCGGTGAAATACTGCGGCGGCGCGTGTTTACGTTCGATATTGATCCCGTTTTCGCCGAACTGACCATCCGCCGGCTCGAACATCACCGTCAAACAGGCAAGACAGGTTTTCAATGGGAAACCCCGTTCCCTGAAATCGTGTGAGAACGGCACCATTATAGAAAAGGAAAATTATGGAAAAAACAGAATTGCAGGAAACATTTTATTGCGATTGGAATCTACTGAAAACGTGAGTGAAAATCAATAACAGTTACAAAAGGAGCAGAGATTATGAGTGATTTTTTGGAGCTTTGTAAACAACGGCAAAGTTGCCGCAGTTTTTCGGAACAACCGGTGGAACATGACAAGTTGGTGCAATGCGTTGAAGCGGGGCGATTAACTCATTCCGCTTGTAATGCTCAACCGTGGAGCTTTGTTGCGGTCGAAAGTCAGGATGTGGTCAGTCAAATCGCGGAATGCGGTCGGCAGTTAAACCAGAACGCCTGGTTGGGAACAGCAAAAGCGTTTATTATTATTTTGGAGGAGCACGCGGTTTTAAGTCCTGTTATCAGTTGTTTCCTCGACAGTCAATATTATGCAAAAGGTGATTTGGGTGCGGCGTCTGCATATGTTTGTTTGGAAGCCGCGGCACAAGGGCTTGGGAGCTGCATTATCGGGATTTATGACCGTAAGAAGATTTGTGAATTGTTGAATATTCCGGAAGAAAAGCAATTCGGAGCTGTCATTGCGTTGGGATATCCTTCAAATGATACCGTTCGTCCTAAAAAACGTAAAGCATTTGAGGACATTGTGCGATTTGTATGAGTGATTCAATTATTTATGATGTAAATTATAACTAAGCTTTTGCAAAAACACATTTCGTCCGTAAACTAACGACATGAAACGCATATTGAACGCATCGAAAAAAGTCATTTCATTTTTCGACCGCAAGGCCGAGGCGTTGCAACACATTGCCGAGTCGGCGACCACCAGTGCCGCGATGCGTGTGCAGGTCGATGTTCAACTGTTCGATCACCCGACCAGTCATCGCACGGACACTTTCGCGGAGCATCGCACGGCAACTTTCGCCGGTCGTCGTCAGTTTCACAGAGGCCCGTCCGCTCACACTTGTTTTATCCGGGTCCCGCATCAAAAGACTGTACGCCGGAAAGACGAGATACGTATGCCGGGTTTGACCTTCGCCGTCTCTCAACGGACAATCTCCGAGGCCGGGTTCCTGCCTGCCGTCCCGGTGGAAAGTTTCCGTGCCTGTCCAACGGCCGCGATACGTTTCCACGATGCGCCGGGCGTTCCGGTGAATGCGATTCGTCACCAGTATCTTGCGCGGCCCGGCATCGTTCCTGTATTTCCACAAGATCACGATGCGAACCTTGTGCCCGACGTTCGGCATTTTCACGCACACGCTCAAGTACCATTGCTTCGTGCCG